>NZ_CEYNZH010000003.1:0-77986 GCF_982874595.1 Oceanospirillum sp.
ATGAGGTTCATCGGGCGCTGTAAAAAAGTGTCAACTTATATCAGGACTAGACACTTTTACTTTTTAAATTGGCTTAAGCATCATCATAAAAGAGCGGGTAAAAGCTTTTAGGGGTTCCGGGCGACAGCCATACCATCATATTTCTTCTTCGCCTTAACAACCTTTTCAATGTACTTGCGGGATTCCGCACTCGGGTGACTCCGGTTCAGTTTTATATAAACCTGCTGTGGCGTCAGACTGTTAATCACCTTAACCGCATGCTTACGATCACGGGAGAAGGTCCGTAACACATTACCCGCACCGCCATTATAGGCAGAAATCACACAGTACTCCCGCGCCAGTGGATGCTTAACGCCTTTCAGGTAGATGTCATCCAAAATGCTCAGGTATGCCGTTCCGGTATCAATATTATTGGTTGGATTAAACAGATAACTGCGATCAGGCTGATCATTTCGCTTCTTGATACGCTGAAACACATCCCGCCCGGCGGTACTGGGCACGACCTGCATCAGGCCATAGGCCGGAATATGGCTGGTCGCATACGGGTTAAAGTGACTCTCCGTCTCCATAATGCTGTAGATCAGCGATTCCTGCACGCCATACTGCTGTGCTGACTTGCGCACCAGAGCTTCATATTTCTGCCCACGAACCTGTTCGTGGTTCGCTTCCATAGGAATCTCAATCCGGTAGATCGTTTTGCCATCGGTGTTAACCCGCTGCAGTTTATTCTCCACCAGCCAGTCAGCATAACGGTTCGCACGCCACTCCCACTTTACGATCACCCCGTCATGGTCTCTGACCTGACCTTCCAGCACAGAAGGGCCGCGATAGGTTATTCCCTGATCCGAGAACAGATTTGGATCCCTGGCGTTATCCGGTGTCAGCAGCGTTGTCACAATCGCTTCCTGAAGGCGCGCCTTATGATTACGCTCTTCAACCGTTTCTACAATGATATTACCCTTGGCAAAATCGACCTCACCACGACTGGTATAACCGGTGCCGTACTTCACATACTTATCGGACCCCGACTCATGAACATTGCCATCCCCCCAATAACGGCGGGCTTTCTGCTTAAGATTCTGAACCTTTTTCTCGTACTGACGGTACTCTTTCTCCAGCTCTGACCGGTACTGCTCATACTCCTTGGCTAATGCCGGATAACGGGAGATCCAAGTAGCCGCTTCTTCATCCTTAATCGCTTTAGCGATAGGGGAACTTTCCCGATTAATACCGGAGCTGATCACGGGTGGAGGTGTTGCTACAGGCTGGCTTTTAGGAGCACTACTGAAGACTGAACTGAAGCCCCCAGGTGGAGGCTGAGGCACCAAACTCTTTGGCGGTTTGACCTGAGCTGAATCCTGCTGACTATTATGATGACCGGATGTGTTAACACAGGCTGTAAGCAGCAATGTGGAGCAAACCAGCATCAACGTACGCCACCCCGTCCCTGAGGCCCTCAATACGCTTTTTCCATTTTGTTGATTAGCCAATAATTCAAACATCCCTGCCTGCTACCTCTGGTGCTTCAAATAGGGTTTCGCGACGCTATGCAAAAATTCAAAGGGAAATTTTAAAGAGATCCCCCGGTTTGTCCATTAGGAGCGTCAAAACTATGAGAGAGACCTCATAAGCCGCTCAATATCCCGGTCTCATAACGGCCTACTGGTACGGATTCAAAGCAATTGCCGGTTGAGCCAACAGAGCTTTCTGTTGTTCAAGGCTATTGATGTGCTCCTGCCACCAGTTTTCGCCTCCAAAATGACTAAACGCGGCTTTAAACGCCGGATCTTCCCGACGTTGCGCCAGCCAACCGCTGTAATAGATCATCCGGAGCGTACGCAAAGGTTCGATCAGCGCCAGCTCCCGACGGGGAAACTCACGATACTCCTCGTAACCTTCTACCACTTCTGATAACCACTGCTGTTGCTGGATCTTATCGCCGGAGAGCAGCATCCATATATCCTGCATCGCCGGTGCCATGCGGCAATCATCAAAATCCAACAGCATCAGTTCATCATCACGCCAGAGCATATTGCCGCCATGACAATCCCCCTGCACACGAATCAGAGGGGCATCAACCTGTTTAAGGCGAGCGTCGCACTCCGCAAGCAGCTCATCGGTCAGAGCCTGATAGCGGGACTGAAAAGACTCCAGCAACCCACTCTCCAGAACCTGCTGCTGACCAAGACGCGCGTAATCTGCCACATTCAGCTGCGGACGATATTGAAACGGCTTTATCTCACCGATACTGTGCATCAGCCCCAGAAAACGTCCCAGTTCAAACAGGTGATCCTCGTTATCCAGCTCTGGGGTATGGCCACCCTTACGGGGAAACAAGGCAAAACGGTATTCCTCAAACCTGTGCAGACTCTGATCAAACCGCTGCAGGCTCTGACCTTCCCCTGAACCCTGATCACCGGAATCAACACTCCCGGAAACGGGCGTATTAATCAGCAGAGGCGCGATAACATTCATTCCTGCCTGTGCGAGTTCAAGGGAATACTGATGTTCCTCAAGGATCTGAGCATCACTCCAGCGATTTGGCCGGTAAAATTTGGCGATCAGAGGCTGTTCATCTTCAATCCCCACCTGAAACACCCGGTTCTCATAGCTGTTCAGCGCCATGATCCGGCCATCACAATAGAAGCCGAGAGACTCAACGGCATCCATGACCCGATCAGGATTGAGCTGATAGTAAGGAGTTACATCTGCCGGATTGCTGCTATCTGTCATCACTGAAGCCTTATTGTCAGGTGGATCTAACGCCGCTGGTAAGGAGTACGGGCTAGTGCCCACACCTGTACCGAATGGGCGCCATTATCCCTTAACAGCGCCGCAATAACATCTGCTGTGGAAGCCGTCGTCACCACATCATCAACCAGCGCCACGGATCTCCCTTTAATCCGCTCAGAATCACGCAAACCAAAACTCTGATCCAGATTCTTCAGGCGTTGCGCCCGGTTCAGATCATGCTGAGGCTTGGTCAGAATCTGCTTGCGCAGCAGATCCATCTCAACCGACAGTGTCAGCTGACGACCCACAGCATCAGCGAGACAGGCTGCCGGGTTAAATCCCCGCCGCAATCGGGTTCGCCAATGGGTGGGAACAGGCAGAATAAGATCAGGCGGGTTTATCGCTCCGGCTTCAAGCCGTTCCAACACGTGTACAGAAAGCAGATCTGCCAACAGCCGGTTCAGCAACAGATGATCACGGGTCTTGAATTGCCGGATGATCTCACTCATCGGATAACGGTAAAGATAGGGTGCGACCACCCGCTCATAGGCAGGCGATTGTTTCTGACAGCGGGCACAAAGAAGGTCAACTGAATCCTGGTCTTCCGATAGAACCTGACCATTGGTGATACCGGTTAAAGGCTCAGCACAACACCGGCAAGCGGTCTGATTCAGCGGCAAATCTGCCTGACAGGAGCGGCAAAGCAGCCCCGAGGCCAAATATTCCGGCTCAACCTGAGCACGACATAACAAACAGATACGGGGAAAGAGAGCAGCAAAGCGCGGCGAAATGCCGGATTGCAAAAAAGAAGGCAGCATCCTCTGCCAAAACATCCTGATCATATGAATCCCTTCATCCTGAAATATTGTCTGGCGCAACGGCTCCACACAGACAAGACTGCGTCCCTAAAATCAAAAAACAGGTTTACGGTAAACCTAAAAAACAAAACAAGGTTGACAGCTTTTTGTTGCCCGTTATGATCTCTGCAACGTCTATTGATAATCGGCTTTTGAATTTAGCACAGGAATTTCCATGACTGCATCCACCGCGACAGCTTCTCAATCCACCCGCCACGACTGGTCCCTTGAAGAGGTGGAAGCCCTTTTTGCCCTGCCTCTGAACGACCTTCTGTTTAAGGCGCACAGTATTCACCGTGAGAACTTTGATCCGAATGCGGTTCAGGTCAGCACCCTGCTGTCGATTAAAACCGGTGCCTGCCCGGAAGACTGTAAATACTGCCCGCAGTCCGGTCACTACAACACCGGTCTGGCTAAAGAGCAGCTGATGGAAGTTCAGAAAGTGCTGCAGCAGGCGAAAGCCGCCAAAGAGACCGGTGCCAGTCGTTTCTGCATGGGTGCCGCCTGGAAATCCCCCAGCAAGAAAGACTTTCCTGCCGTTCTGGAGATGGTTAAGGGTGTTAAATCCCTGGGTCTGGAAACCTGTATGACACTGGGTATGCTGGATGAAGATCAGGCCAAAGAGCTGTCTTCTGCCGGTCTTGATTACTACAACCACAATCTGGATACCTCGCCGGAATACTACGACCAGATCATCACCACCCGCAGCTATCAGGATCGTCTGGACACTCTGTCTCATGTGCGTGAGGCAGGTATGAAAATCTGCTCCGGCGGTATTCTGGGTATGGGTGAAGAAGAAACCGACCGCGCCAAGATGCTGATTCAGCTGTCTAATCTGGCACCACATCCGGAAAGCGTACCCATCAATATGCTGGTAAAAGTGGAAGGTACGCCAATGGATCAGGTGGAAGACCTCGACCCAATCGATTTTGTCCGCACCATCGCTGTGGCCCGTATTATGATGCCGCAATCCCACGTTCGTCTGTCTGCTGGCCGCGAAGAGATGAGCGATGAGATGCAGGCGATGACCTTCTTCGCCGGTGCTAACTCGATTTTCTACGGCGAGCGTCTGCTGACCACCGCCAACCCACAGGCAGACAAAGACCGTCAGCTGTTCACCCGTCTGGGTATTCATCCGGAGCGTCGTGAAGCACCGGTGGATGAAGCGACCCATGAAGCGGCACTGAAAGAAGCGATCACCGAACAGAAGAACAGCTCCCTGTTCTACGATGCCGCTCAGGCGGACAGCGCTGAAGCCGGCCGTGAGCGCAAACCCTGCGGTCTGGTGGTTTAAGGCCTCTGTCTGTGACTGAAATAACAACCGACCGGCTCACCGAAGCCCTGAGTCCTGAGTTAGAGGCGCGCCGTGCGGCGCACCTCTATCGCTCCCGCCGTACCCTTAACGGGCCGCAGCAGCCGCAGACTCAGGTGGATGGCCGCGACCTGCTCACCTTCTGCAGCAACGACTATCTGGGGCTGGCTAACGATCCCCGTGTGATAGCACGCTTTCAGCAAGCCGCCAGCCGTTACGGTGTCGGCAGTGGCGCGTCACATCTGGTGAACGGTCACAGTGCCGAACATCACGGATTGGAAGAGGAGCTGGCTGCCTTTACCGGACGGGACAGAGCGATTCTCTTCTCCACCGGTTTTATGGCCAATCTGGGGACGATTCAGGCGCTGGTCGGCAAGGCTGATACCGTATTTCAGGACCGTCTGAATCACGCCTCTTTGCTGGATGGCGGCCTGCATTCCGGTGCCCGCTTTAAGCGCTATCAGCACAACGATGCCGCACATCTGAACCGTTTGCTGGCAAAAACCGACACGGATAACCCTAGCCGCAAGCTGGTGGTCACCGATGGCGTATTCAGCATGGACGGCGACTGCGCCCCCATGCAGCCATTAATTGAAACCTGCCAGCAGCATAACGCCTGGCTGATGGTGGATGATGCCCACGGCTTTGGCTGTCAGGGTGATAACGGGCAGGGTATCGGTGCGAGTTTCAGTCAGAACGAAGTACCGGTTCTGATGGGCACCTTAGGTAAGGCGATCGGCACCAGCGGTGCTTTTATCGCCGGTTGTGACGCCCTGATCGAAACCCTGATTCAGTTTGCCCGCCCCTATATTTACACCACCGCGATTCCACCTGCCGTCGCCGCAGCGACCCGCACCAGTCTTGAGATCGTGCAGCAGGAACCGGAGCGCCGTCAGCACCTGAACGCCCTTATTGCCCAATTCCGCACCGGTGCTCAGCAGCTGGGACTGACGTTGATGGATTCACCGACCGCGATTCAGCCGATCCTGATTGGCAGTGAGGCGGAGACCCTGAACTGGAGTCAGGCTCTGGAAAAGGCCGGACTTCTGGTAACCGCCATCCGGCCACCGACCGTGCCCAAAGGCAGCGCCCGCTTGCGGGTCACCCTGAGCGCCAGCCATACGACAGAACAGGTCGATCGTCTGTTAGCGGTGCTTGCGGATATTGCCCAGCAACGGGGTGTGCCTGAGGTCGTTTTACCATGACCCCCAAGATGATAAACAAACCTCTTGTTCTGCTGCACGGCTGGGGCGCAACACCGGCCATCTGGCAGCCTCTAACCAAAGCTCTGCAAGCCCTGAATCCCGGACGAGAGATTCTGACACCGGCTCTGCCCGGTTATCAATCGGATCAGACAACCTCGGATTGGGCAGGTAGCAAAACAGAACTGCCGGACTTAATCGAACAAATGCAACTACCGACCGATGCCCATTGGCTTGGCTGGTCTTTGGGCGGCAACCTGCTGCTGGAGATCGCACAGTTTCTGGCGGAACAGCGTCAGCCTCTGCCCCGCAGCCTGACACTGTTATGCAGCAATCCTTCGTTTCAGCAGCGTGGCAATCACTTGACTGCCATGCCGGAAGAAACACTGGGCCAGTTCCGATCCGGTTTTGATCTGCAGCCGGAGAAAACCCTGAAGCGTTTTCAGCTGTTACAGCTACAGGGCGAAAGCGATCTGCGGGCAATCAAAAAGCAGCTAACGGGGCTAAACTCTGAAGCACTGCCCGCCTCCATTGAAACACTGGCCAACGGTCTGACCGCGTTATCGGTTCTCGATCAGCGTGCCTACTGTGATCTGTCTGAAAACGGCTGCCCAACTCTTTGGCTGCTGGGTGAAAACGACCCTCTGGTTCCTGCTGCTATTACTGAGCAACTGAATCATAAACTACTGACCGATTGCGGCCATCTGCCGATGCTGAGCCAACCGGAACCACTGGCACAACTGATTCACGAAACTCTGACCCGACTTGAATCGACACACGAGGCATCCCAGCCATGAATGCGATGACAGCACTGGCGGTTACGTCTGAAGCTACTCCTGGCTCTGGCTCTACCCCCACCCCTGCCCAAAAGCCTCGGGATAAGGGCAAAATTGCCGATGCCTTCAGTAAAGCCGCGGGTCAGTACGATCAGTTGGCCGAGGCGCAAAAACGTATCGCACAAAAGGTACTGGATCTCTGCCCGACATCAACCTCAGCGGAAAGCCGTATCCGCAATGCACTGGATATTGGCTGTGGCACCGGCTACTGGACACGCAGGCTACGGGATCATACTCAGGCACTGCAGGTCACCGGACTGGATCTTGCCGAAGGCATGCTTCGCTTTGCGGACGAGCAGCCCGACAACCAGCGCATCCAATGGCTCTGTGCCGATGCCGAGCAGCTGCCGTTACCGGCTGAAAGCCTTGATCTGGTGTTTTCCAGTCTGGCAATTCAGTGGTGTAACGATTATCACGCTCTCTTTAACAGTATCGCCGGAACACTGAAACCGAGCGGCGAAGCCCATATCGCTACCCTGCTTCCCGGAACCCTCTGCGAACTGGAACAAAGCTGGGCACAGGTGGATAACAAAACCCATATCAACCGCTTTACTGACTCAGAGATACTGGTACACGCGATCCGACAGGCCGGGCTGACCCTAAGCGCAACGAACGCATATTGCGAGACGATGTTTTATCCTGACCTGCGCGCTGTTTTTGACTCCATCAAGGGCGTTGGGGCACACCATACCGAAGGTGAGGCCGGTCTGACCGGACGACGCCGTCTGCTGAAGCTGAAACAGGCCTACGAATCCCTGCGCACGCCTGAAGGCTTACCGGTCAGTTATCAGGTGCTGATTCTGTCCATCACCAAACCCTGACATAATCACCTTCACGCTTTTCCCGTTTTTCTAATCTTTCTGTGTATAAGGCAACGCTATGAAGACCTATTTTGTGACCGGAACCGATACTGACGCAGGCAAAACCTTTTCCAGCTGCGCCCTGTTGCACGCGGCTAATAATCTGGGCTTTAAAACCCTCGCCCATAAGCCTGTGGCCGCCGGTTGCGAACAAACCGAGGCAGGCCTGCGCAACAGAGATGCCGTAAGCCTGATGGCTGCCATGAGCGAGTTTGAAGCGTACGAGATGGTCAACCCTATCGCGCTGGAACCGGCCATCGCCCCGCATATTGCGGCACAGGAAGCCGGAAGCCAGCTCAGTGTCTCCCGCAGCGCCGGTTTTGCCCGGGGCATTATGATGGCTCGCGCTGACCTCTTGTTGATCGAGGGAGCCGGGGGCTGGCGTGTTCCCCTGAACAGCCGTGAAACCCTGGCCGATCTGGCAAAAAACCTAAAGCAGCCGGTCATCTTAGTCGTGGGTATGAAGCTGGGCTGCATCAACCACGCGCTGTTAACCGCCGAATCGATCAAAGCGGATGGATTAGAGATTGCAGGCTGGATCGCCAATAAAATTGATCCGGATATGAATCGTTATCAGGAAAACCTGGCAACACTGGCCCAACTAATTCAGGCACCGTTACTGGCAGAAATTCCTTATATGGAAAACAGTGACTGGAAAGCCGCGGCTGACCATATCCCCGAGGCTGCGGTAAAACATCTCCTGAACGCGTCTTAAACTCCGCTTTCTAAGATAAAGCCTGCTCCCGAGAGGAAGCAGGCTTTTTTTATGGCTTGAGATCCCGCTATATTTTGATATGTTACATCATAACATTTTATAGCCGGATACCCTGATGACCGCTCAACAAACCCTCTTTAACATCACCGATGATTCATTAAAGACCCACCGGGATACACACGCGATTTCAGGTCAGGATCCCCTGATTCTAACCGAGATCTATCAACCTGAGGTTCACCTGACCTGCTGGCAAAGAAAACAGGAAGCCGCCTGCCTTGATTATGCTCAATGGCTCACCGAGCGTGGCCGCTTACTTCCTATCCGCCTTATTGCTAAACCGGATGAGCTTCTTAAGCAACTGAAACAGGATCTGCCGGATCACCCCAGTCGTGATGCTTTCTTGTCTGATGTCATCCTGCTGGCCGACATGCTTGCTTGTCTGTTTGGCATGGAAGAAGTCGGATTGCGGCTTTCATTATTGAAGCAGGCCATGTGCCCCCGCTTCCATGTCGATCGAATCGGTGCCCGCATGGTATGCACCTATACCGGAGAAGGCACTCAATGGCTGGCAGATGAGTGGGTAGACCGCTCAAAACTCGGACACGGCAGTAACGGCCTGCCGGATCATCAATCCGGTCTCTATCCGGGCCATGTAGCCCCCCTGCAGGCATCAACAGGAGATGTCATTATTATGAAAGGTGATACCTGGCCGGAACATGAAGGACGGGGTGTCGTGCACAGATCCCCTGAATGTAGCGAGAAAACACCCCGGCTATTTTTGAGCCTTGATGTGATGTAAATGGGTTTATCTTATTGAAGAACAATAATTTTTTGTTTTTTCAGGCTTTTGGCTTGACCCTTATAAACACTTAACTATAATACGCTCCGTGCTGCGGGAGTGGTGAAATTGGTAGACACGCCAGATTTAGGTTCTGGTGCCGTAAGGTGTGAGAGTTCGAGTCTCTCCTTCCGCACCATCTTCTCTTCCCTCCGACATGTTTCTGAAAGATGTCACTGAAGATGGCCCAGCACGGTTTTAGAGATCACGCTTAACGATCTGCTAAAACAGACAATTGCCCGATCAATGAGATCACCTCCTCAGATCAGCGGCATACGAAAAGATGCGGGAGTGGTGAAATTGGTAGACACGCCAGATTTAGGTTCTGGTGCCGTAAGGTGTGAGAGTTCGAGTCTCTCCTTCCGCACCATCTTTTCTTATTATCCATCAAGCTTTTAGATTCTCAGTAAAATTTCTCCCTTCAAAATTATTCATCTTTATTTACCCGTTACTCACTCGCCAGCTTCAAAAACACTTTATCCACACCCTTAGCCAAAATTCACTCTTGTGGATAATTACTACGTCAAGCCAGCCCAGCAAACCCTAGCTATTTAATAAAAACCAAAGCGCTAGTACCAAACCAGCGCCATACTAATCTTGTTCAACTCTATTCCCGTAAAAAGACCTGTCAGGCTCACAGGAACCCACAGATGCCACAATTATCAGGGATTAATTACACCTATCTCGTGCTTATGGGGTGGCTGATGCTACCTTTCGTTTCCGCACAAACTTTCGCATCATCCCATGATCCGATTACCTCTTACAGGCAACTGCCTGCTTATGAAAAAGCGCGCTGGAACGCTCTGATTCATGCTGAGCCTAATCAAAAAATTACTGACGAGCACTTTATCTTAAGTGGCGCTGATTTCAGCCCGGAAAACGAATGGCTGGCAACCTACCGACAACTCACAATCAGCACGGAAGCGATCTGTCGCTTCCCGGCGCGTTACCGGTTTATGCAAGCCTATACCGATCTGCCGATAAGAAATCCGCTAAATATCTGCCCCGAATATCGGGATTTTGTCGAGAGAGTCCCATTTGAGCAGCTAACACTGGTTTATGCCTCGGTGGATGTCGCCAACCCCGTTACGATGATGGGACATGTCATGCTGGCAACAGAGGGCATTGATCATAAGGGGCAACTCAAACGTAACTCCATCTCATTCTCCGTCGATCTGGAACAGATCAAACTACTCAAAGATGGCTGGCGGACACTCATCAGCGGCAAGGAAGGTTATCTGGCCATCACGCCGCTCAAAGAGCATTTCGCTTTTTACCAGAATACCGAACAGCGTGATGTCTTGAGTTTTACTCTGATCCTGCCGGAGAGAAATCTGCCTTTGATTCGGGATCATATTTGGGAACTGAAACAGCCCCGTCTCGACTATCTCTTTCACAGCTATAACTGTGCCACCCTGACGGCCAATATTCTGAAAGTCAGCCAACCGGAACTCGATGTCAGCTACTGGACCAGTCCACTGGATGTCGTTCAGGCTGCTGATAAAAACCAGATGATCGTAAAAAGCCACCTGAGACCCGCTTCCCGCTGGCAGGTAAACGAGATAACAGATGAGGACTTTCATCATCCGGCGAAACAAAACCAAGACTCACAAATCAATGTCGGCCTTGCCAACAGTAAAAGGTTGGGGACTGTTACGACTCTTGAATGGCTACCGACCTCTCACACCCTTGAGGATTACCAGCTCAGCCGCTTTAGCGATAGTGAGCTGAAAATAGCCGGGGTTACACTGGAGCATCAGCTTGATAGCAACAAAACCGAACTGCAGAGAGTGGATATTTATTCGATGACTAAACTGTCTGCAAATAAAGGGCTCTATAACGAGCTATCAGGCCGTTTACAGCTGGGCTATAAGCCCTTCTATGATAACGAACTTACTCGCCATAAAGCCGGTTATATCGAAGCCGGCGTTGGGAAAACCTATCCGCTCACAGAATCACTTTATCTGTTCGGATTGGTTAACGCTGGCTACCGACCATTAAAAGATGCAGACGGGCTTTATATCAGACCAGAAATCGGCAGCTACCTTTATAGCACCCCATTTTCGACAGGAAGGCTTAAAACCCGGTTAACCGCTTCAGCCCTTAGACTCAAACAGGATCGGTGGCAGCAGGATTATCGACTGACTCAAACCTTGTCTTTCAGAGAGCAGGCAATCGTGCTGAGTTATCGGCATTTAGCAAGCCAGCAGGATAGCGAGAATATCTCAGAGCTTGTTTGGAAGCATTACTTCTGAAGCTGTCAGCGGCTTAGATGAACCGAATGTCGACCAGATCAAGAAGCATAAAAAAACCGGCTAAGGGTTACCCCCTCAGCCGGTTTTCAGATCAGAAATTCTGCTCTCAGGGATTACTCACCGTAGAACAGCTCTTCTTCCAGATCCATCAGGGTTTCTGCGCCAGCATTCACCTGAGCCGCCAGAGAAGCAGCTTTAGGCAATACACGAGCGTAGAAGAAGTTAGCTACTTTCACCTTAGAGCTGTAGAAGCCGCTGGTGTCATCCGCCGCTTTAGGCGCAGCCACTGCAACCATACGCGCCCACATGTAGGCGTAAGTCACCAGACCAAACAGATCCAGATAATCCTGTGATGCCGCACCGATCTCTGCAGGATTCGCCGCTGCCTTCTCAATTACACCTTCAGTTACCTGAACCAGGGTGTCCATTGCCGCAGACAATTTCTCCAGATAAGGCTTAACCAGCTCATTATCAGCATTGGCTTCAATAAAGCTGCGAACATCCTGCTCGAACAGTTTTACGTATTCACCTTTGTTGGAAACAACCTTACGGCCCATCAGATCCAGCGCCTGAATACCGTTAGTGCCTTCGTAGATCTGTGCGATACGGGCATCACGCACATACTGCTCTGCGCCCCACTCACGGATATAACCCTGACCACCATAGATCTGCTGAGCAGAGATGGTGCAGTCCAGACCGCGATCCGTCAGGTAAGACTTAGCCACTGGTGTCATCAGAGCAACAAGAGCAGCTGCTTTCTGACGAACGTCAGCATCTTCATGGAACTTAGACATATCCAGCTGCATGCCGACGTATGATGCAAAGGCACGACCGGCTTCGTTGAAAGCACGTACATTCAGCGCCATGCGACGTACATCCGGGTGAACCAGAATGTTGTCTGCAGCCTTCTCAGGGTACTTAGCGCCGCCCGGTGCACGGGACTGAATACGCTCCTGAGCAAAGTCCATGGCACTCTGATATGCCACTTCGCCCAGACCCAGACCCTGAATGCCGATCGACAGACGCTCGTAGTTCATCATGGTGAACATACACGCCAGACCTTTGTTTGGCTCACCGATCATCCAACCCTGAGCGCCATCAAAGTTCATAACGCAGGTGGCGGAACCCTTGATACCCATTTTGTGCTCGATAGAACCACAGAATGCAGGGTTGCGCTCACCCAGAGAACCATCTTCGTTGATCAGGAACTTAGGCACCATAAACAGGGAAATACCACGGGAACCTGCCGGTGCATCCGGCAGTTTTGCCAGCACCAGGTGAATGATATTCTCACACAGATCGTGTTCACCACCGGTGATGAAAATTTTGGTACCGCTGATTTTGTAAGAACCGTCAGCATTGGGCTCAGCCTTGGTGCGGATCAGACCCAGATCAGTACCGGAATGCGGCTCGGTCAGACACATGGTACCCAACCAGCGACCTTCATACATAGGAGGCAGCAGCTGCTCTTTCATTTCGTCGCTGGCGTGGTTATCCAGACACAGCGTTGCACCGGAGTTCAGCGCCGGGTACAGAGCAAAAGAGGCGTTAGACGAGTACAGCATCTCTTCAAACAGAACGGTCAGCATTTTAGGCATGCCCTGACCGCCAAAATCAATATTACCACCCAGACCCAACCAGCCACTTTCAGCCATCAGCTGGAACGCTTCTTTGAAGCCTTTTGGCGTGGTTACTTCGCCATCGTTAAACTGGCAGCCTTCTTCGTCACCAGTGCGGTTCAGAGGGAACAGCTCGTTTTCATTAACCTTGGCACCCTCTTCCAGAATCGCATCTACCAGATCAGGGGTTACTTCCTGAGTCGCCGGCATGGAAGACCAAAGCTTGTCAGCTTCAAAAACTTCATTCAGAACAAAACGCATATCGCGTAAGGGAGCTTTATACTTTGCCATGGGGCCTACTTCCTCTTGGTTCTCTTGATTCTGTTGGTTGATTCTGGCCGGTTTCATCAAGTAGTTAGACAGCCAGAGTAAGGTCATTCGGTTACGGGGTTTACTCTGAAACAGTGCGGAACAACCCTGTAAAAATTCGACCAGATTTTAAATTTCGGTCATATTACTGAATGAACCATCAAGCTACCAGCTTGCTGCGTGACTTACGGGTTCAGGTTTTATGCGGGTTTCAGCCGTTGTGCACCGCAAGATAGGGCAGTTGCAAATTGCTGAAAAGTCAAGGGGGGACAGCTTTATTCTAAGGTCTATAGCATTGAGGTAAAACACGGGCCATCCCTGGCCCGCTATAGTCTTTTCCTACTGATCCGGAATCAGATTTCGAAACCAGCTCCGAACTGATCCTCATCCATCGCCATCAGGCTATCACCGCCTTCAGCCATGGTTGCAACCAGCGCTTTAGTGCGCGGCAGCAATTTGCTGAAGTAGAACTCAGCTGTCGCCAACTTACCTTTATAGAAGGCTGTTTCAGTGGTGCCGTTAGCCAGTGCTTCCTGAGCCACCTTAGCAGCCTGCGCCCAGAAGTAAGCCAGAGTCACGTAACCGGAATACATCAGGTAATCAACAGAAGCAGCACCCACCTCTTCACGGTTCTGCATCGCTTTCATACCGATCTGCATGGTGATGTCGCCCCACTCTTTGTTCAGCTTACTCAGAGGCGTCACAAACTTCGCCATATCAGAGTTGCCTTCTTCTGCCTGGCAGAATTTGTGCACCTGCTTGGTGAACTTACGCAGGCTCTCACCCTGATTCATCAGAATCTTACGACCCAGCAGATCCAGCGCCTGAATACCGGTTGTACCTTCGTACAGACGGGTGATACGGGCATCACGTACGAACTGTTCCATACCCCATTCGTGGATAAAGCCGTGACCACCAAAGATCTGAATACCTTCGTTGGTCGCTTCAAAACCTGCTTCAGTCAGGAAGGCTTTAACGATTGGCGTCAGCAGACCCAGCAGCTCATCAGCCTCTTTACCTTCTTCACCACCTGCAGAAACCTGATCGATCAGCTGTGCCGTGTAGTAGATCAGCGCACGACCGCCTTCTGCGAACGCTTTCTGGGTCAGCAGCATGCGACGCACATCAGGGTGAACAATGATAGGATCAGCGGCTTTCTCTGGCGCTTTCGGACCGCTCAGAGCGCGCATCTGCAGACGATCACGGGCATACGCCAGCGCATTCTGGAAAGAAACTTCGGTCAGACCCAAACCCTGTATACCGACACCGATACGGGCAGCATTCATCATAACGAACATATAGGACAGGCCTTTGTTTGGCTCACCAATCAGGTAACCTTCGGCATTATCAAAGTTCATTACGCAGGTGCTGTTACCGTGGATACCCATTTTGTGCTCGATGGAACCACACTGAACACCATTACGCTCACCCGCTTCGCCATTCGCATCAGGGGTGAACTTAGGCACGATAAACAGAGAGATACCTTTAGAACCTTCCGGGGCGCCCGGCAGCTTCGCCAGTACCAGATGCACGATGTTGTCAGACATATCGTGCTCACCGGCTGAGATAAAGATCTTGGTTCCGCTCACGGCGTAAGCACCATTATCTTTCGGCTCTGCTTTTGTACGGATAAGCCCCAGATCAGTACCGCAATGGGGCTCGGTCAGGCACATGGTACCGGTCCAGCTACCCTCGATCATCTTGGTCAGATACAACTCTTTCTGTTCTTCGGTACCGTGGTGCAGCAGTGCATCCATCGCACCGTGAGACAGGCCCGGATACATACCCCATGAAAGGTTAGAAGAGCAAATCATCTCATTCAGAACCATACCCAGAGACTGTGGCAGACCCTGACCGCCGTAACGGATGTCCTGAGTCATGGATGGCCAGCCGCCTTCAACGTACTGTTTGTAAGCTTCTTTAAAGCCTTTAGGCGTGGTTACTTCGCCATCGTTGAACTGACAGCCTTCAGCATCGCCGCTCTGGTTCAGGGGAGTCAGCACTTCTTCAGAAAACTTAGCGCCTTCTTCCAGAATAGCATTCACAATTTCAGGGGATGCCTCATCACCATTTGGCAGCTGCGCGTAATGGGCAGGGAAATCCAGCATCTCGTCCATAACAAAACGGATATCACGCAGGGGGGCTTTATATGTTGGCATATCGACCTCGGCTATTCTTGTTGTACAAGTATTCTTGTTTTATGGCCTGCAGCTTCTCAGCAGAATGCGGTCTAAGAAGTCCGGCAGATCAAATAAAGAAATCTGATTCAAACGTATGTTTGAAACTTAAGTCAGACAAACTTCTGGGTCAAGCGCTATTTTATCTAAATTGGTGTCCGGTCAGTCGAGCCTGGCCATACTCCAGATACAAAAAAGCCCCGATACGGGGCTTAGTCGATTAAAATCAATGAGTTATAAATCATAGCGTTAAAAAAATCATCAAGCGCTTATAGCGACCTGCTGGCCTGTTGGAGTGGGTGGATAACTCAGGCCCAAAGTGTCAAAGCGATCTTTAAGTTGCTGAGCAGCAGTCAAACCGGCAGCGGCACTCTGCTCTGCCCCAACAAAGTTCTGAGGGAAGCTCAAACCAAAAGAGAAACTTTTTGGCTCTTTATACATCCCGGATGGCAACTGATTATCATCAGCACCTAATATCGAAGCCTTTTCTGTCGTATCAGTGTCTTCCTTACTATCGGATTCTTCTGCCTCGTCACTACCTTCCAGCTCTTCGGTACGCTCCAGAAAATCCCGTTCACGAATATCGACGCGAGCTTCATTGCCCATCGCCCGCGCTTCAGAGGCTACTTTCAGATCCTGCTCAGAAGGCTGCGCCGGAGCTAAAGCAGCGCGTTCTACAATCTGGGACTTATCCAGTGTCGCTTCCGGGTCATCAGCCACAGGAGAGGTATCAATAGTGACATGACCGCCAACAGCATATTCACGGCCATCAGGCCCTTCTGTCATATCGTATGAGGGTGCGGAGGCATAACGACCACCTACAGAAGCATGAGCCTGTTCATGAGTACGAACCTCCTGATCCCGCTTGCTCAGCTCTGAGATAACCTGTCGCTTCTCCTGCTCAAGACTCGCCTTTTCTTTTTCCGCTTCAGCTTTTTCCACAGAACTGGCGCTCACAGACTCGGCTGCGCGCTCTTTCTCGCGGTAATCCTGAACAAGGCGACTATATCGCGATGCAGTACTGACGGATGGCGTTTCCATAAAAAACCTTTAATGGCTATTTACTGAATATTAATTAAACGTGTGATAAAGATATTATGGCTAATTTTTAACCTTTTTTCATAGCCAATTCATGTGACCGAATTCTTATTTACAACAATTAATTAGGTAGATATAAAAGGAATTTTATTAACACACTGATATACCAACGCATTCTTTTCATTACCTAAACCATCCTCCTTAAAAGACAGTTCTTGATTTATATTCAAAAAAAAGCCTCGCATAATGCGAGGCTTTCATATTAAGCAATACTTACTACAACAATCGACTACTCATCGATAAAGCTGCGCAAGTGCTCAGAGCGAGTTGGATGGCGTAACTTACGCAGTGCCTTCGCCTCAATCTGACGAATACGCTCACGGGTTACATCAAACTGCTTACCCACTTCTTCCAGCGTGTGGTCGGTATTCATATCGATACCGAAGCGCATACGCAGAACTTTCGCTTCACGGCCCGTCAAACCACCCAGAACAGAGCGGGTAGCTTCAATCAGACCTTCGCCGGTCGCTGTATCGATTGGCGAGTCAGTACCCACATCCTCGATAAAGTCACCCAGGTGCGAATCTTCATCATCGCCGATCGGGGTTTCCATGGAGATAGGTTCTTTGGCAATTTTCAGCACTTTACGAACTTTATCTTCCGGCATTTCCATACGCTCACCCAGCTCTTCCGGAGTAGGCTCACGCCCCATCTCCTGAAGCATCTGACGTGAAACACGGTTCAGCTTATTGATCGTTTCAATCATGTGTACCGGAATACGGATGGTACGTGCCTGGTCAGCAATCGAACGGGTAATTGCCTGACGAATCCACCAGGTGGCATAAGTCGAGAACTTATAGCCACGACGGTATTCAAACTTGTCCACCGCTTTCATCAGACCGATGTTGCCTTCCTGAATCAGGTCCAGGAACTGCAGACCACGGTTGGTGTATTTCTTCGCAATGGAGATAACCAGACGCAGGTTAGCCTCAACCATCTCTTTCTTAGCGCGACGAGCTTTAGCTTCACCAATCGACATGCGACGGTTAACTTCTTTAATCTCGCTCAGATTAAGATGAACATCTTTCTCCACTGTCAGAATCTTGCGCTGGCAACGCAGGATCTCGATACGCAGACCTTCAAGCTTTTCAGCGTACTTAGGCTTGTCTGCCAGTACGTTATCCAGCCACTCAAGGTTGGTCTCGTTACCGGGGAAAGAGGTAATAAATTCTTTACGGGTCATTTTAGCCTTGCGTACACAAAGCTGCATAACACGACGTTCCTGACGACGAATCTCGTCCATGCTATTGCGCACACGGGCAACCATCGCATCGAAGTTTTTAGGCGTCAGTTTGATCGGCGCAAAGTAATCAGCCAGAGCCAACTGGGCTGCCTGATAATCAGCGCTGTCAGTCCCTTTCTTCTCAGCAACCTCAAGCACTTCGTCGTGCAGTTCTTTAAGACGAGTAAAGCGTACACGCGCTTCTTCCGGATCCGGACCGCTCTCGGTTTCTTCCTCATCATCCAGATCGTCGTCATCATCATCAGACTTTGCACTTGCTACCGGACCAACAGGAACTTCACCATCGTCCGGATCAATATAACCGATCAACAGATCACTCAGACGCCCTTCTTCTGTCTGGGTTTGTTCATAGGTATCCAGCACTTTCTGAATCGTACCAGGCAGATAAGAAACAGCGTGCATAACTTCACGCAGACCTTCCTCAATCCGTTTAGCGATAACAATCTCGCCTTCACGGGTCAGAAGCTCTACAGTACCCATTTCACGCATATACATACGAACAGGGTCAGTGGTGCGGCCTACATCGGACTCAACTGCAGCAAGGGCTGCAACTGCTTCTTCTGCGACAACTTCATCCGTTGAAGAATCACCATCAGTCATCAACAGGGTTTCTGCATCAGGTGCTTCCTCGGAAACACTGATACCCATGTCGTTGATCATACGAATGATATCTTCAACCTGATCTGGGTCTGATATATCTTCCGGAAGGTGGTCATTTACTTCTGCGTAAGTGAGGTAGCCCTGTTCCTTTCCGCGGGCGATCAATTCCTTCAAGCGCGACTGTTGCTGCTCATTTCCAGCCATAGATACCCTATCTCAAATGTAGTGCAAAGAACGAGGTGGGAAAAATGCTAAGCGTTCAAATTTAGCATAATTCGGTCTTGACTTCCACCCGATTCTAAATTATTGCGAAAATTCAGCGTTATCACCCTCCGGCTGACTTTTCTTTTTAGCCAACAGGTTAAGCAACATCACCAGCTCTTCATTTTCATTTCTGGTCAGTTTCTGACCGGAACGGCTTTTCCGCGTCAGCTCGTCAAAACGTTGATCGTGCTGATATTCACGCCGCTTAAGCTCCAGTGACCGGAGCCATTCTTTAAATTCTGAGACAATAAACTCTTCGGCAAGCACCTCTTCCAATGCAATCTGGTCCAATAAACGGCCTGTTTCAGTGCCGTACCAGTGCGCTTGTAGAGAAGAAGTGGTGACTCCCGGGGTGCATTTCAAGTATTCAAGCACCTGATCAAAAACCTTTCCCCAGAAGAAACCTTTATTTTCGTCGATAATCTCTTTTAATTGCTGGTACTCAGCATCGGTAAGAGCCTGACAAACATCAGGACATCGCACCAACCAGACCAGTAATTTATAGGCATAACTGGTCGATAATTTAACTTCTGGCTCGTTATCGGCCTGAATTTCAGTTTCTGCAGCATATTCCGGAATAATATCAACCGGTTGGCTTGGCACGGCTTCCCGCGGGGCCGGCTCCTGCTGCTCATCAATTCTTGACTGAAGGTCTGTCGCTTCAATCCCCACCATCTCCGCCAGCTTTTTAACCAGCAAAGTGCGCAAAATACCTTTGGGGATTTTCTTAAAATAGGGCAATGATTTCTGCGTCAGCAGGGCCATCCCTTCAGGCTCATGAGGATTAAGCCCCTCCTGAAGAAATCGAAACAAAAACTCTGACAGCGAATCAGCCCGGACAATACGCTGCTCAAACAGATTCTTACCATTGGCGCGTACCATAGTGTCAGGGTCCTGTCCTTCGGGTA
Source organism: Oceanospirillum sp. (assembly GCF_982874595.1). Lineage (NCBI taxonomy): Bacteria > Pseudomonadati > Pseudomonadota > Gammaproteobacteria > Oceanospirillales > Oceanospirillaceae > Oceanospirillum > Oceanospirillum sp. Next base: position 19,827 of record NZ_CEYNZH010000003.1, read on the forward strand.
AGAACATAAACCGCGCCTGACGCCCGTCAATCATATGAGGCAGAACATTTTCCAGCGCTCGCTGCGCCGCTCTGACACCTGCTTTATCACCATCAAAACAAAAGACGACTTCAGGGACGACTTTAAACAGCCGCTCCATATGCTCTGATGTAGCCGATGTCCCCAAAGTAGCCACAGCGTAGGGAATACCGGCTTCAGCAAGGGCAACCACATCCATATAGCCTTCCACAACCAGCAGGCGTTCCAGCTGACCTGGAGAGGTTTTGGCCTCGTATAAACCGTAAAGCTCTTTACCCTTCTGGAAAACCGGTGTTTCCGGAGAGTTCAGGTACTTAGGCTTCTCATCACCCAGAACACGACCGCCGAACGCAATAACCTTGCCTCGCCAATCCCTGATCGGAAACATGATGCGATTACGGAAACGATCATAGGTACGGCCGGTTTCCTCTTTCTGAACCAGAAGTCCCAGATTGATCTGCTCTTTTTCGCTGATGTTCTGGCCGGTCAGATATTTCTTCAGCAGCTCCCAACCTTCAGGAGCAAAACCGATACCAAAGCGTTCGACCGTTTCAGGCTTCAGCCCCCGATGCTGAAGATAGGCCTGTGCCCGCTGATGACCTTCTGCCACCTGCAATGAATTGCGATAAAACTGTGTGGCAAGTTCCAGTGTTTCAGCAGACTTTTTAGCCGCCTGACGTTTCTTGGCTTCAACAGGATTTTCATCACGGGGAACTTCCATGCCCAGCTGCTTGGCGAGATCTTCAATCGCCTCAACATAACCCAGGCCATCATGTTCCATCAGAAAACCGATAGCGTTGCCATGAGCACCGCAGCCAAAACAGTGATAAAACTGCTTATCCTGACTAACCGTAAAAGAGGGAGTTTTTTCGTTGTGGAAAGGACACAGACCGTGCCAGTTGCGACCACTTTTTTTCAGCTTAACCGCACTTCCCACTACATCAACGATGTCTGCTCGCGCGACAAGGTCATCGATAAAATATTGAGGAATCCGACCGGCCATAAGGGCACTAACTACCTAAAACGAAAATACAATTCAGAAAAGAAGCTGTCAGGAATGACAGTTCTGATTTTGCAGGCGCTGCAAAATGAAAAACGGCCGCCGGTTAAGGCAGCCGTTTTTACCCCTAAAAAGACAACCGTGCAGACCGAAATCTGCAAATAGGCTGCTTAGTACAGACGCTCGAAACGTTTTTGCTCGCGCTGTACCTTTTTAGCGTGACGCTTAACAGCAGCAGCTGCTTTACGCTTACGAACCCAAGTTGGCTTTTCGTAAAATTCACGACGACGAACTTCGGCTAAGATTCCAGCTTTCTCACAAGAACGTTTGAAACGACGCAGAGCAACGTCAAACGGTTCATTGTCTTTAACTTTAACAGCAGGCATTAAAGACTCACCACCTTAAAAAGTAATAGGATTGAAATTAGAGATGTCACCTAAATCGGTGACATGCCTTAGGGGACGCATGATTCTATAGGCTTTGACCACCCCATGCAAACGGCTTTAGGGGCAGTGATACTGCTTTTTTCACTGAATCAACGCCTTTTGGTGCCATTTTGAGCTTCACATAGGTAGAATTGCGCCCATTCTTTCAAGCAGTTAGTGATCATCATGCGTGTACTCGGAATCGAAACATCCTGTGACGAAACAGGGCTGGCAATTTATGACTCAGAACAGGGTTTATTAGCTCATGCCCTGTTCAGTCAGATCGATATGCATATTCCCTATGGCGGTGTTGTACCTGAACTCGCCTCCAGAGACCATGTGCGCAAGCTTCTGCCCCTCACCCGACAGGTGATGTCCGAAGCCAACAGCAGCGCCGATGATATCGATGCTATCTGCTATACCTCAGGTCCCGGCCTGATCGGAGCCCTTATGGTGGGCGCATCAACGGCTCAGGCTCTGGCGATGGCGTGGGATAAACCCTGCCTTGGCGTTCACCACATGGAAGGTCACCTGCTGGCACCCATGCTGGAAGAAACACCACCAGAATTTCCTTTTGTGGCACTTCTTGTCTCCGGTGGCCACACTCAGCTGATCGATGTTCAGGGTATTGGTCAGTATGAGATGCTCGGCGAGAGCATTGACGATGCTGCCGGTGAAGCCTTTGACAAGGCTGCCAAGATGATGGGGCAGCCCTACCCCGGCGGCCCTCATATCGCCCGCTTCGCACAACAGGGCACACCGGGGAAATACCTGTTCCCAAGACCCATGACCAATCGCCCGGGGCTGGACTTCAGCTTCAGCGGCCTGAAGACCTTCACGCTGAACACGGTAGAAGCAGCCAAAGAGGCTAACAACGGCGAGCTGACTGATCAGGAACGTTCTGATATCGCCTTAGCGTTTCAGGATGCCGTCGTGGATACGCTGGTGATCAAATGCAAACGCGCTCTTAAGCAGGCAAACCGCAAAAAGCTGGTTATTGCCGGCGGGGTTAGCGCGAATAAAGATCTGCGGGAAAAGCTGGAAGCAACACTCACCGGCATGGGCGGTCAGGTTTATTACCCGCGAAATGAATTTTGCACCGACAACGGCGCCATGATCGCCTACGCGGGTTGTCAGCGACTGATGGCAGGTCATAAGAACGACAGACAGATCAAAGTTCAGCCACGCTGGCCACTGACCGATCTGCCACCCTTAGCACCACAGAACGACCTGTAGTGCTAATTCAACATTATTCCGCAATCAGCAACAAAGATAGGTGATGGTTTGGACCGGGTTTTTATTGAAGGTTTAAAAGTTGACGCTTTAATCGGTGTTTACGATTGGGAGCGTGAGATTCTGCAGCCACTGGTATTCGATATCGAGATGGCAACAGATATCCGTCCCGCCGCAGCGTCCGACGAATTATCCCTGACACTGGATTACTTCTCCATCAGCCAGGCGATCACAGAACTGGTTAAAAACTCATCCTACAAACTGATTGAAACTCTGGCAGAGGCGGTCAGCGAACTGATCCGCGATCAGTTTTCCGTATGCTGGGTGAAGGTTAAAGTCAGCAAACCCGGTGCGGTTCCCAACGCTCATAATGTTGCCGTTATGATTGAGCGCGGCTCCCTGATAGCCCCCTCAGCGGAGCGCAATCAATGAGCCGCGTGTACCTGAGCCTTGGCAGCAACATTGATGCCCGCAACAATATCCGCAGGGGCATCAACGCCCTGAACGAACGCTTTGGTGACATGCAGCTGTCACCCATTGTCGAAAGCGAGCCGGTGGGCTTTATCGGTGATCCCTTCATCAACCTGATGACGGTATTAGAAACCGAATTACCCATTGAGGAACTCAGCCAGCAGTTCCGCCAGATGGAATATGAGTTTGGCCGGGAAGACAACGCACCAAAATTCAGCGGGCGGACACTGGATATCGATATCGTGCTGGTGGATCAGCTGGAAGGTCAGCACTTCGGTCTGACCCTGCCCCGTAAAGATCTGTTTGAGCACGGCTATATGCTCTACCCTCTATCCCTGATGGAACCGGAACTGATTCCGCCAGGTCAGGAGAAAACGGTAAAAGAGCTATGGCAAAGCTTCCCCTTCCCGGAACAAAAGCTCTGGCTTACAGAGCTTTAAGAGCCTCTTCAATCAGTTCCAGGCGCCGGGCTTTAATCGCGGCGCCAATCTCCGGCCCCTTTAATCCTTGCTGGACAAAGGCTTTCGCTGTTACACCGCTCATATCAATGGCGAGCGACTGCCACCACTGCATCATTTGCCGCTGCTCCGGTCGCCAAAGCTCCAGCCAAAGTTCAAATAAGCCCCCCTGCTTAAAAGCACCCGCCCGTTCCAACAACGACAGGCACATCACCGGATCTGACGCAGGCCTGCAATTCAGAAGCGACCAGAACTGCTGAACCAACAGAGCAAAATCCAGGTAACGCTTTGGAGCCTTTATTCGCTGACAAAGAGACTCTATCGCCTCTGGTGTTAACACATGCAACATCCAGCCCCAGCAAATCAAAGCCCTGAACTTCGCATCCGCTTCCCTCAAAAAAACGGGCAACTCAACGTCCATTTGTTTCAGTTCAATGAACCAGAAGTTCAATGCACCAACCTTATCCAGAAGCAAAAAAAACTGCTCAGGGTTTTTCTCATCAAGTGCACGCTCTGTCTCTGACCAGACTCTTTCAGCGGATAACTGCTGCAACTCTTCGGCCTGAACCAAAGACTGCATTAGCGCCTTTGTTTCTTCAGCCACAGAAAAGCCGAGATGATAAAAGCGCGCCAGAAAACGAGCCCCCCGCAACACCCTAAGAGGATCCTCGGCAAAAGCAGGAGAAACATGACGCAGAACCCTATTTTCAAGATCTGTCAGTCCGTTATAAGGATCGTGAATATTACCTTCAGCGTCCTTAGCCATGGCATTAATGGTGAAGTCTCGTCGCATCAGATCTTCTTCAAGTGTCACATCAGGTGATGTGTGACAAACAAACCCCTGATAGCCTTTACCGGACTTTCGCTCTGTACGGGCTAACGCATATTCCTCTTTGGTATCCGGATGCAGGAAAACAGGAAAGTCCTTGCCGACCTGAACAAACCCTGCCGCTTTCATCACTTCTGGTGTCGCTCCCACCACCAGCCAATCTCTGTCACGGGGCTGCAAACCAAGCAGTTCATCCCTTACAGGTCCACCGACGAGATAAATATCCTCAGTTTTCAAAGCATTATCGTCAGTTTTATAAAGCTGGCTCATTTTTTGCTACACCCGATATATAAAACGAATAAAAGTTTACTTTTCTGTAGGTTAACCCTTCAGTCAGACTAAACTTTACGAAAGTGGTGCCGATAGTAAACGGTATAATTTTCGGCTCAACTATAAACGGCTTTTATCTTTTCAGGTGAGAGGCCGCTATAAATTGAGTTCGCATCAGAATGTCAGGAAGAACCGATGCTAAAAACCGTAAAAGTAATCACCGGCACTTTGTTCCTTGGTCTTACACTCTCTGCATGCACGATGCCCTATTATGGTTATCAGCAGAATGCGCAATCCCGGGGAACTTATGTGCAGATTCCACCTGCAAAGCCGCAACCAAGACGCAAGGTGATTATCCGAACGGAGACTCATCGCGTTCTGACACCGCAGATCATTATGGAACCCTGCTGCAATATGCAGCCCGATGTGATCTACAGGCGTCGCTACTGATTTGTGATGCGCGTTAAAACACTTTATCGATTTATTTGTGACGGACATCAGGAGTGATGATGATGAAACTTAAACTGGCCTCTCTGGCAATTGCCGGTACTGTATTGACTGCGGGTTGTGCCCCTATCAACCAGCAATCAATGAACAATCAGGCAAACGGCGATTACGTTGTTTACCAGCAGGTTGAGCATACTTACAGCCCTAAGGTTGAGCCAATTATTGTTCGTGTAACAGGCTACGGCGCTTACATGGAGAACCCTCGCATGTCCAAAGGACAGAATCAGTTAATGGCAATGCGCGCCTCCAAGCTTGACGCTTATCGCGCAATTGCGGAACGGGTATACGGTACTCGTGTAAGCGGTGGGTCGACCGTTGAGGCTATGGTACTGCGGGACGACCGCTTCCGTACCTACGTAGATAGCGTTATCCGCGGGGCGAAAGTTATATCAACATATGAGCTGGCCCACAACAACTACGAAACAACTATGGAACTGGTTCTGGAGCCTACGTTCTACGATTGCTTGGGTTCAGCTGATGCTCTGCAATCGCCAAACTGTACGGCACCAACAGTACATGGTGAATCACCAGAAACACGAGCTATTGCTCGTCCTCTGGTTAAAGTGCAGCCTGGGCAGTACTATCTGAACTAATCTGTCAGCAGACATTTTTCTGCTGATGTTATGATTAACACTCAGTTGTTATTAACAGGTAAATAAGGAGCGGTCGGTTGTTAAACACCCTATTCCGTCACAAGGTGTTATGGATTCTCTGTCTGATTCTCGGATTTGAGACACCTCAAGCAGAAGCCAAATGGCTTGAAGCAACCGGCCAGGCCAAAATCGTACATCAGGATCTGGTCAGCGCCCGCCGTATCGCGATCAGAGATGCCGTCCAGCAGCTTAGTCTGCAGGCCGGCGCTGATGTCAGTAGTGTTCAGCAGATGACTGACGGAGCCATCACTGCCGACAATCTGCGCGTTAGCTCAAACGGAACCGTTCAGGATATCAACATCCTGAAAGAAGAAGTTAAAGGCGATATCCTGACACTGACCATTGAAGCCGATGTACTGGTCAAAGACCAATCCTGCGGCAATGGCTCAAGCAATGGCTATCTGAGAAGCGCGGCAGTCACCTCTTTCTATCTGGAAGATCCTCAGTCAGCTTCTTTTGGCGGCTTTTACAATATCAGTCAGGCCCTGCCTGCTGACCTTTCGCGCCGAATGAACAGCCTTCAAAAGGTTAAGGCTTTGGATGCCTCCAGCTTTCAGGTCTATACCTCACCAAAAACAATCCCAACATCCGTAACTACCGAAGGCACTTTGACCACTGCGATTTCAGCTTCCGGTCAACTCGGTGTCCAATACGTAGTCAGTGGTGTGATTCGTGATATTTCGATGGCTCGTCCGGACTTACTGAGAACTAAGTCCTATTTCAGCCAAGTCAAAGATAAAATGGAACACGGCGACAATCGTTTTGAGCGTCGTTTCCAGATGGATATATACGTACACGATGGTTTTAGTGGCGCCATGGTCTATAGCCAGCGCTACGAAACATTGGGCAATTGGAATGTACCACTGGAAGAAAAACCAGGCTTCGGCTCTGTGGCTTTCTGGAAAAGCGATTACGGCCAGCAAGTAAGTGATGTTTTCGATGAAGTCGTCAGCGATCTGAACAGCACACTAAGCTGCCAGCCATTTATGGCTAAAGTAACCCGCACCGAAGGTAAGAAGATCTATATCGATGCAGGTGCTGGTGAAGGCCTTCGTCCTGGCGACACTCTGAGTCTGTACCGCCTGAGCACTTTCTACGATGCGAACCAGAACGCCTATACTGAACTGGAAAACACCAAGATTGTGGTGACACTGAAGAAAGTTCAGCCATTCTTCTCCCGCGGCATCATCAGCACTGAAACCGATAAGCTGGGTATTCAACAGGGTGACGTAGTTATCGCCTGGTAAACGATTCACCTGTATTCTGATCACAAAAAAGGAGCCTGATGGCTCCTTTTTTTATTCTATGCATAACCACCGAAGTGGCTTAAGATCAATTACAGTGCTCAGGACAAACTGTTTTCCACAATTCATAACCGCCCTGCAGGCTGTATACATCACTGAACCCCTGCTCCGCCAGAAACTGTGCTGCAGACTGACTGCTGTTGCCGTGGTAACAACAAACCACTACTGGCTGCGACTTATCGGTCTGCTCAACAAATAGCTGAACATTATCGTTATTCAGAGCCTGAGAGCCTTTAATAGATCCAGCTGAAAAACTTGCCGGATCACGAATATCCACAACAACCGTCTCTTCACCGGCTTCCAGCTTGGCTTTTAATTCATCGGGATTCATAAACTGAAATTTCATAGGGACACCTTTTGTCGTCACCAAAGTTTGCTTGTGGTTTCAAGCCTCTAAGCCATGAAGTCAAACAATTAATAAGTGTAATCAATAAAATATAAGATATCACTAATATCTTTTAGTCTGCAAACTTCTGACAGAGGTCAGCTTGCCGCTTTCCAGGTTCAACGCTGTCAGAGAACCTCCCCAGACACAACCTGTGTCCAGAGCAAAGATCCCCTCGGCATCAATCTGGCCTTCCAGTGCAGCCCAGTGCCCGAAAATGATCTTTTCCTGCACCAAACGGGGATAACTGAACCAGGGAGCATAACCCTCCGGACACTGATCGAGACCTTCCTTAGCATCGAAGTCGAGCTTACCCTTCGGCGTACAAAAACGCATTCGGGTGAAGTAGTTGGTGATCGCACGCAGACGGTCAAAACCTTTCAGATCATCAGACCACTTAGCAGGTTTATTACCATACATATTGTCGAAGTACGCCTTGCATTGAGCGCCGCGCAGAACTTCTTCAACCTCTTTGGCATAAGCCAAAGCCTGCTCAAGATTCCAAACAGGTGGGATCCCGGCATGGGTCATCACATAGCCCAACTTAGCATCGTAATGGCAAAGAGGCTGATGGCGCAGCCAATCGAGTAGCTGATCCCTGTCCGGAGCCTCAAGAATAGGCTGCAAGGTATCGGAACGCTTTAACCGCGCACCGGAATAGGCAACCGCCAGCAGATGCAGATCGTGATTACCCAGCACGCAGCGCGCTCTATCCCCCAGAGAGGAAGCAAAGCGCAGAACCTCAAGGGACTCGGGACCACGATTTACAAGGTCTCCCGCCAGCCAGAGCTGGTCACGATTCGGGTCAAATTGAACGGCATCCAGCAGGAGTTCCAGTTCACTGAAACAGCCCTGCAGGTCACCTACAGCATAAGTTGCCATAACGCTAAATTGCCATCGGTTGTATCGAAAAGATCAGATTGGAATGTTGGATTTGTATCAGCTAGCTATCGGCTTACGGAAGATAAGCCGATCAGTGCAGCATATCCTCTTTCGCCAGCCGGAATGCCGGAATATCCAGCTGCAACGGACAATCGAATTCAATATCCGTTAACTCATAAAACCCCTGCATAACGCCCAGTGGCGTCGGGAAAATAGCACCAGAGGTATAACTGTAGGACTCACCTGGTGCAATCACCGGCTGCTGCCCTACAACACCTTTGCCCTTCACCTCATTCACCTTGCCATTACCATCCGTGATAACCCAGGAGCGGGTCAGCAGCTTCACACTAGTACGGTTATTATTGGTGATGGTGACCTTATAGCTGAAAACATACTGATCGCGATCTTCAGCAGTATCCTGTTTGATAAACTTGGGTTCTATTTTCAGATCCAGCAGGCCAGCGGATGCCGGCTGATCCTGATCACTGATATCAGTCATGTTTACCCAACCTGTCAGCCAGACAATCACTTAAGGCTACCACTTCCTGCAGGCTGAGGGTTTCCGGACGGCGCTGTGGATCGATGCTCAAACCTTCGATTTCAGCAACGTCCATCAGACCTTTCAGGTTATTACGCAGGGTTTTACGGCGCTGGGCAAAAGCGGTTCGTACCAGATTATCCAGACACTCCGCCGACTTCGCCGGGTACGGCAGCTCTTTGTGCGGTGTCAGGCGAACAATGGCCGAGTCCACTTTTGGCATAGGATCAAAAGCTTCTGGTGGCACGATAAAGAGCGACTCCACATCACACAGATACTGCGCCATGATGCTCAAACGTCCCCAGTCATTCGTACCCGGAGCAGCAGCAAGACGCTCAACCACCTCTTTCTGCAGCATAAAGTGCATATCCTGAATATTCTGACGCTGCTCCAGCAGGTGGAAAATCAGAGGCGTAGAGATGTTATACGGCAGGTTGCCCGCAACACGCAGAGGCTTGCCGTCATCGATCAGTTCAGCGAAATCAAACTTCAGCGCATCCGCCTGATGAATCTCAAAACCTTTATGGTTAAAGAATTTCACCTTAAGGCCCGGAATAAGGTCACGGTCGAGCTCAATCACATCAAGGCGCTCGGCAGATTCCAGAATAATTTCGGTCAGCGCCCCCATACCCGGGCCAATCTCAACCATGTGATCATCAGCCTGCGGCGCTATGCTGCGAACAATGCGACGAATAATACCTTCATCCTGAAGAAAGTTTTGTCCGAAGCGCTTACGGGCGCGGTGTTGCTGAGGCTTCTTAGCCATTCATTCCTCTCAGATTCTTCAGGTGTTATCGACTACGGGCTTCTGCCATCAGAGCAGCGTAACCCAGAGCGGTCCAGAGACTGCCTTCATGGGCTTGTCCGGTTCCCGCCAGATCAAGGGCTGTACCGTGATCGACAGATGTTCTTACAATAGGCATGCCGAGGGTGATATTGGCTGCGCGGCCAAATCCGGCATGTTTGAGTACAGGCAAACCCTGATCGTGGTACATCGCCAGAACGGCATCAGTGTCTTTCAGATGATGCTCAGCAAACAGGGTGTCCGCGGGCAGCGGACCAGTCAGAGCAATACCCTCATCAGCCAGAGTTTTCATGGTGGGGATAATCACATCCAGCTCTTCACACCCCAAATGACCATCTTCACCGGCATGGGGGTTGAGACCACAGACCAGTATCCTGGGCTTCTGCAAACCAAAGTCCCGCTGCAAAGAGCGGTAAAGCACGCGACTCACCCGTGAGATGCGCTCAGGAGTCACAGCATCAGGTACATCACGTAACGGCAGATGTGTCGTTACCAGGGCAACACGTAATCCTTCTGTGGCCAGCATCATCACAACCTGCTCAGTTTCTGTTCTTTCCTGCAGAAACTCCGTATGACCGGTAAACGGTACACCGGCTTCATTGATCACGCCTTTGTGCACAGGAGCTGTCACCATTCCCTGCCAACGGCCGGAAAGACAGCCATCGGTGGCCAGTTTCAGTGTATCAAGTACATAAAGGGCATTGTCAGAGTTCAGTTCACCGGCCACTTCCTGCTCAGCAAGGCTGACAGGAATCACTGCCAATTGATTAGCCTGCATCAGGGGGAGCTCGCTATGGGCATCAACCTCGATCAGCTCAACGGGCAGTCCGAGCGCTTGCGCACGACGCTTCAGAAGTGCCGGATCGGCAATCACACCCAAACACAGATGACGACAGTCGACACCGCTCCAGCTCAGGCGCTCAGACGCTTCAGCCCAGCCAGCCGCAAGCTTTAATACAACATCCGGACCAATACCCGCAGGCTCACCCGCGGTGATCACCAGAGACAAACTCACAATATCGTCCTCTTAACGAATCTCGATATAAGCTGCGGCTTTTTGCTCACGCAACCAGTTATCCAGTTCAGTATCAAACTTACGTTTAAACAACTGCTGACGTGCCTGTTCACGAACCAGCTGATCACCAATATCCTGACTACGTCGGCCCTCCACACGTAAAATGTGCCAGCCAAACTGAGTTCTGAATGCAGGACTCACACGGTTAACCGATGTATTGTTGATAGATGCTTCAAACTGAGGCGCATACTTACCCGGCTTAGCCCAACCCAAATTACCGCCATCACCGGCAGAGGCTTTATCATCAGAGTAAGTTCTTGCCAGTTCAGCAAAATCCTCCCCTTTCATAATGCGCTGGCGTAGTTTATTCACCAACGTACGGGCCTGAGCATCGGTCCTAAGCGCCGTTGGTGCGATCAGAATATGACGCACCAGAGTTTCGGTAACCAACTTGGTTGGGCCACCACGTTTTTCCAACAGGCGGATAATGTGAAAACCGGATGGGCTACGCAGCGGTACCGAGGTCTCATTGATATCCATGGCCGGAACCTGGTCAGCTAACAACACAGGCAACTCGCTGCCGCGACGCCAATCCATCTCACCACCCTGCAAGGCATATTCATCATCAGAGACACGAATCGCCAGTTGGCTGAAATCTTCACCCTGAATCAGCTGCTGATAAATCTCCTGCGCTTTCTGATCAGCTGCCGCTACCTGCTCAGGTGTTGCCTTTTCCGGAATCGCTACCGTGATCTGTTGCAAACGATAGTCGGTGCTGCTCAGCTCTGTTTTCTCCTGAGCCAGAAAGTTATCCACTTCCTGCTCAGAGATACGGATACGCTCGCCAACGCGACGCTGACGTAACTGACTGATCAGCAACTCACGACCGATCTGATCACGCACACTGCTGAAAGGAATCCCCTGACGTTCTAACACCTGACGAAACTGATCGACCGTCATTTTATTTTGCTGGGCGACACTGGCCAGGGCTTTGTTAAGCTCGCCATCGGATACCCGCATACCGGATTCTTCTGCTTTCTGCATCTGAATCGTATCCAGAATCAGGCGATCCAGTACCTGCTTACGCAGTACATCCCGGGCTGGCGGAGTGATATTACGCTGACGCAAATTCTGGTAAACCGAATCTAATTTGGCTTCAAGCTCAGACTGCATCAGAGCTTCCTGATTCACGACCGCCACTACCTGATCCAGCGGCTGACGCGCGGCATGAGCGGATAAAACAAATGCCAGCGATAAACTTAAAACGATCCAGTTAACTGCTTTCTTCATCATGGGGTTACTACTTAGTCATAGGTGTATAGCCCGGAACATACTCTTCCATCTGGGCAAATGAACTTTTCTGTCCGATTCCGCCAAAGCCTTTCAGCACTAGCTGAATGCCAATGGAGTCATCCGAAGTCGATGTACTGCTACTGGTTTGCCATTGATGGCGGGCGAAGCGAACCAGCCAGCAACAGCTTTCATACTCAACCCCCGTGATCTGTTCTAGGCGGGTGTCATTTTTAAGATCCTGCTTTTGAGCATAAAAGGTGCGCCATTGATCATTAAAGGGATAGAGCACACCTAAGTCAGCTACTTCCGAATAGGTTTCATCATCTGCATCACAGTTACCCAGTAACGTGCAGTTTGACAAGGCCCTAGTGTGCCGAACCATCATGGTAGCACCTCCCGGCAGCAAAACCGTAACCTGTTGATCCTGACGTTCCAGACGATCTTTATTGTAATCCCACTGCCGCGTGAGTTTCGCCATCAATCGCTCTGTCGGTTGCCATAATGCCTGCAGAATCAGAGGTGAGCTTTCGCGGGAACGGAAGTAATTGGTCGCTTCATTCGGGTCCGAACTGGTGGTTACGGTTCGGTCTTTGGCATAAAAAGCCTGCCCCGCGTTCAACGTAAGCAGCTCACGACCATTTTCGTTGGAGATAAAACGGCTGGTAACACCCAGCGAGGTTTTTATCAGATCACCGGCCCGGTCTACTCCAGAGAAACGTGTGTCCCGATAAAGCTGGTTAATATCAAAGGCGTATTCGGAAGTGTCGAAGACCGGATTTTCAACCTGCTCTTCCGTAGGGGATGCGGTAAAAAACAGGCGCGGTTCAAGCGTTTGAATGTAGTCATTTTCAAACAGCTGCATCTCACGCTCAAAATAAAGCACACCATCAGCAGTAACAACCGGAATCATGCGCTGAGTTGAATCACTCAACCCGGCCGGCTGATCGTCCAGTTGATAGCCGGTCTGCATAAGGCGACCTTTTATCAGCCAATATCCCCAAAGTGCATCTTCCCGATACTCGGCAAAGGGTTCAAGATGATAGCGGTTTGCCTGAAAAGAGGTCCCCCAATCAACAGCACCCTTGGTCACGCTGCCATTAACAGGGTTGTTAATATCTCGTCGGAAAGCAACCCACTGAGAATTAACACCGTAGGTTAAGCCACTATTCCTCCAGCGCCCATTCGCCTGTAATTCAGGCAGCTTATAGAATACTTTATCTTTATCATTCAGATTAGGATTCAACTGCTGATAACCCTGGACACGAGCTAACAACTGCCAGTTGTCATAACGCCCTTCAGCTTCTGCCAGCTGCAAAAGCTCACTGGTGTTCGCTGCTGTAAAGCCTGCTTCAAAATCATTCAGGAAATAATCATCGGAAGATTCTGAATAATCCACACGATAGCGCCAGCGATCTGCAGGCTTACCTCTTAATAAGAGATGAGTTAACTGACGGTCATCACCAAAGTCAGGATCATTTTCAAAGAAAGAGTTTGAAACTTCCCCATAATGATTTTCGGTCGCTAACAGTCGAAACTCTGAATTCAATAATACTCCACGATCTCTATACCAACGAGGACTCAGCGTAGCATCAGCATTCGGGGCCAAATTCAGGTATAGCGGCTGCTCATACTCTTCCAAACCCTCACTCCCCACCGAGAGCGAAGGCATCAAAAGACCGGTATGGCGGCGATCATCAATCGGAAAACGAAAATAGGGCCAGTAGAAAACCGGAATATCGGCAAGTTCCAGCCGGGCGTGTATCGCAGTACCAAAACCACTTTGCTGGTCCAGCTCGATATCACTTCCAACCAAGCGCCAACTGTTGTCACCTGGGGAGCAGGAGGTATAGCTGCCATCGGAGATCACAATCTCTCCCGGTGCCGTCTGAATAATGGTGGACGCCTTGCCCCTCATGCCATCGCTGGGGAGTGCGTATTCGGGATTTACAATCTCAAACTGATCGTCATTCAGATTAAACTTACCTTCATCCCCATGAACAACGACCCCATTCTGCCGCAGGGTCACGTAGTTAATCGCCTCAATTCGGGAACGATCAGAAGAGACTTTGGCTTCTTCAGCCTGAAGACTAATCTCCGGACTGATAATTTTCACTTTGCCTCTGAGGTGGATACTGCCATCAGCGAGATAGTCTGCAGACTCCGCTGTAATTTGAGTCGCATCGCCTTCCGGCTGCAAATAAGGCACAGGTCGGTATGAACCCGCACAAAACGAAGGCAGAGAAGACTGCTCCTCAGGCGACAACTCATTGCGAGGCACCCAATCCAGAAAATAGGAGGAATCTATATCAGCAGCCAAAACGCCTTCAGAAAATAAGCTTAAAGCCAAAACACACGCCATCAGCTGACCGGTGCCGGATGCCAGCAAACGCTTTTTCCGGTGCGAAAAAGTGAACACCAGATCTGAAGATGAAGATGACAATTTCAAACAAGATCCTTACTTGGCTGATGTCTGGCCTGAACCTGAAGCAGGTTCGGCCCGAATGAGTTTGGCTGAAATCAGTAGGGTACAGCTAAAAGCGCAACATTATAGCGACTTTGAAATCTTCCGGCTCGAAGAAATATTTCTGACCAAAAAGTATAACGGTTACGGCAGTTTACCTCATTGACCGAAGCAGCCCAATGGCATAACAAAAGCCAACAAGACGACTCAAATGAATCCGACGGTGGTCGAACGAATTAACATCAGTGCAATCTCCCTTTATTAACAGAACCACTTAACAGTGTTAACAAAAGCTTCAGGCTTCTATATGGGCAGCTGCAGACGCTTTTGCCATAATACAGCAGCTTCCGGAATAATACGGCCACGATAAGGAGTGCCGATGACCCCTAGATACAACCAGCTTTGCCAATGGCTGATTCAGGCAACCAATATCAGCCAGCCTGAGCTTGAGATGGTGGCAGGTGATGCCAGTTTCCGTCGCTACTACCGTCTGCATTGGAACAACGCACGCACGCACGGTAAAGACACCTCCTATATCGTAATGGATGCCCCGCCTCCGGAAGAAGACTGCGCTCCTTTTGTCCGTATCGCCCGCCATTGGTTCCACCAAGGCGTGCATGTGCCTGAGATTATTGCGCAGGATCTGGAACAGGGCTTTCTCTTACTACAGGACTTTGGCGATAACCAGTTACTGCCAAACATCTACGATAACCACTCTGTGGCAGACCGGCTTTACAAAGACGCCATCGAGGAACTGATCCGTATTCAGCAAACCACCGATCTGGAGCTTCCTGCCTACGACCACGAACTTCTGACCCGGGAGATGGAGCTGTTCAAAGAATGGTTCTGCCTTAAATGGCTGGAGCTGGATCTGAGCGCCGAAGAGATCAGCCTGCTGGATCATACCTTTGATTATCTGTCCCACAACGCACTACAGCAAACCCAGGTTCCGGTTCACCGGGATTATCACTCCCGTAATCTGATGCTGACGGACGAGGAGAAAATCGGCATTATCGATTTTCAGGATGCAGTCCTTGGCCCCATCAGTTACGACCTGGTATCCCTGCTGAAAGATTGCTACCTGCACTGGCCTGCTTCAGCGGTCAATCAATGGCGAAATCACTATCTTCAGGAAGCAAAAAATGCAGGCCTACTGGCTACGGATTATTCCAAAGACAAGTTCCGTCAAGAGTTTGACCTGATGGGTGCCCAACGCCATATCAAAGTACTGGGTATCTTTTCCCGACTCTGGCTGCGGGATGGTAAGCCCGGCTACCTGAACGATATCCCCCGCACGTTACAACATCTGCTTGAGGCCACTGGCGAATACCAAAATCTGAACCGTTTCCACCAATGGCTGCTGGACCGGGTCGTGCCGGCTATCAACCTCAAACATCAGAAACAACAAGAAATTCAACAGACCGAAGGCGCATAACATGCAGGCGATGATTCTGGCAGCAGGCCTGGGCACCCGAATGCGTCCCCTGACGGACCACACCCCCAAGCCTTTGTTAAAGGTTGCAGGAAAGCCATTGCTGGAGCACCAAATCAACCGACTGATTGATGCCGGAGCCGACTCGATTCTGATCAATATCAGTTATCTGGCAGAACAGATTGAAGAATTTATCGCCTCACGCCTCTGGCCGGTTGCTATCCGTCTCTCCTTTGAAGATCAGCCTCTGGAGACCGCGGGCGGCATTCAGAAAGCACTGGAACAGGACGACCTGGATTGGGACTCGCCTCTGCTGCTGGTCAATGGCGATATCTGGTGCGATTACGATCTTGCTAATTTGCCTCCCCTCAATGGAGATACGCTGGGCCACCTGATTCTGGCATCAAACCCTGAGCACAACCCCGCGGGAGACTTCCTGATGGCTGCCGATGGCAACGTCCAGCGAAAACCTGACAATGCTGAATCGACTGACCACTCATTGTCAGCACTCACCTTCAGTGGCATCAGTCTGCTTGATCCCAAACTGATCCCCACAAGCCAGATCTCCCCCCCTCCTCTTGCTCTTGGTCCGCTACTGAAACATGCGGCAGAAAAGGGACAGATCACCGGCGAGCATTTTGATGGATACTGGTTGGACGTCGGCACACCGGAAAGACTGAAACAGCTCGAAGAGAAAATTCTGAAGGATCAGATATAACCCCCATGAAAAGCCGATTCCTGATCTCATTTAAAATCACAGGTCTGTTAACCGGCATGCTGACCTGGGGCTGGCGAGGGATGGTTATCGGCTTTCTGCTTGGCTACCTGCTGGACAAAAAACTCAACAGCTATCTCGACAAAGCTCCCAAGGCTCCCTATGGCAAGCGCTATCGCAGCAAAGATGAAAGTCTCTTTTTTCAGATCACCTTTCAGATGCTGGGCTATTTAGCGAAAGCTGACGGGCAGGTCTCCCAGCGGGAGATTCACGCAACCGAATACATCATGTCATCCATGGCACTCTCGGCGGATGAGCGCTTAGCGGCTATTGAAGCCTTCAATACCGGAAAAAACCAACCGGAGCTGCCTTACACCCTGATCAGCCGGTTTAGAAAACGCTTCAAACAGCGCACCGGAAAGAAAATGGAATGGCTGCACTATCAGTTTCAGCTGCTCTATGCAGAAGGTCGTGCGGATACCCAGCTGGTTGAAACACTCGGCATGGCGGCGTTTCATGCCGGGATAAACCCCGAACAGTTCCAAACGATTCGTCAGCAATACCGAAAGGCCTGGCAGGACAACGCCCGCCAGTACACCTCCGGCCGCGATGAACACAAACATGAACAGCGGAATGAACAGCAACGCTGGCAACAGGACAAGACATCAAGTCAGCAAAGAGAAAGGCAAGAGTGGGGATCCCACTCAGGATATCGCCAACATTACCGCTCTAACGCTTACTCCAGTTTCGGGCAGGAGCTGAACGCCGCTTATCAGCTGCTAGGCGTCACGCCGGATTGTGACCCGGCCAGCCTGAAGAAAGCGTACCGCCAGAAAATATCTAAGGTACACCCGGACAAGCTGGCAGGAAAAAATGCCAGCCCATCCGAACAGGCCCGTGCCAAAGAGTTATCACAACAAATTCAGGCTGCATATCAGCTGATAAAGAAAAGCCGGCAAACCTTCTGACCCAACCGGCATGTTATGACCTTTCAAAGCCACCTGAAGCGGACACAAAAAAGCACCGACAGCTCAACGCCAACGGTGCTTTTTTATCGATGTCTATGCAACAACTGGGGCGCAGCGCCCGTCGTAGTCAATAACGAGGGCGCTCCATGCGCTCCTCATATAGAGAGCGAATCGGGCCCTTAATATAAGAGTCTGCCGGGTCTCTCTCCTCCCCCTCAAATTGATAGAGATAATCCAGCCAGCCCCTCAGAGACTGAACGACACGACGATCTTTCGCTTCGGACTGGCCGGATTGCAGACCAAGCCCCCCCAGACGAGTCTGACGATAATGAGGGTTACCGGAACGACGGGCAAAATTAGCCCGCTCTGTAGCAAAACCTTTATCAAAGCGATTATCGTCGTAATAGAGATCCAGAATAGGTCGCTGCTGTTCCAGCAATAAAGCAGGTAGATCCACATCAATCTGACGTTGAGGCAT
Organism: Oceanospirillum sp.; assembly: GCF_982874595.1. Classification (NCBI taxonomy): domain Bacteria; kingdom Pseudomonadati; phylum Pseudomonadota; class Gammaproteobacteria; order Oceanospirillales; family Oceanospirillaceae; genus Oceanospirillum; species Oceanospirillum sp. The sequence continues at coordinate 37,967 of NZ_CEYNZH010000003.1, forward strand.
ACGGGGTTGAATCATAACGACAGCCTGCTCAGGCGGTGCCGTATGATCTTTGAGGTAATCCATAATCCAGACAGCCCCCACACCATGCCCAACAAAGACAATCTGCTCATACCCCTGGCCCAAAAGGTGCGATATAGCCGCTTCAATCCGGGCATCAATCCGATCAGACAGAGGGCCAAAATCGTCAACAGGAACAAAAGTGGGGTTTTGGGGGGGCCAGTCAGGATTACCTCCCTCTTCACCCTCCTGACCCTCACCTAACTCGTCACCCTCTTCATCAGCAGAAGTCTGAGACTCGGGGGCTGCATCTTCCGCAGCGCTATCAGCCAGTGCGTCTTCACCCTCACCACCTTCGCCCTCAGCCGGCGCCTCTTCCTCATCATCCCCCGCACCTTCCGGCATTCCGGCAAGCACCTGAGTTGCCGGCAAGGTTCGTTCCGGGATCTCTGCCGGGCCAGGGCTTGGAATCGCAACCGATAAAGTTGCCCAACCAAAATCCGGCATCTGCGTCCGCACCGGGTTGACCACCATAGGCCAGTCAGGATGGCCGTCTTCAATATGCAGAATCACCAGCGCACCGCGGGCTTTCGGCGTATGCTCAGGACGAAACAGGGTCAGAAACTCTTCCTCATTCGCGTTCAGCCGAAGCACTTCTCTCGGATCAGCCTGGCGGGCCAGTACATCAAAACGGGTTTTCTCGGCATTAGGAACAATATAAGGCTTGGGTGGCTCTTTGGGTTTTGCCGGTTCTTCCTGCGCGTCCTCGCCATCAAGAGGCTCATCCTCTTCAGCCGCCCATAGGACAGGAGCTGTTACAACAGAAGTAACCAGCAAGCTAAGTAGCAAAAAACGCAGCAAAAAACGACGCGCCAACAGACGGCACGACATAAGTGCCGGAACTGAAAGCCGCATCGATAACCATGAATTTAATTTCCACCCTGAACAAACCATGCCGTTATCCCGTTACTGTAACCATGGCACAGGCAGAGGTTTGCCTCCTGCCTGCGGTAAAACTGAAACCTTTACATTTCAATGCATTAACTGTGCCGTAAAATCTGTAGCCAGTATAAATAACCTGCCGTGAATTAAGAACCCATCGGACAAGGGGGAAGACAATAAAAGAAGTACGACGAAGACAGGCCTTCCTGGCGGATAGCACTGTGACCCGCCTTTGGTTAAAATAGCGCCACCTGAACCTCAGCCCTTTCGGCTGGCCCGTATAGTTTAAGACCGATGAGAGTACCTGATGTCTGATTTTAAAATCGCCCCTTCCATTCTATCCGCTGACTTTGCTCGTTTAGGTGAAGAGGTCGATAACGTGCTGGCCAGCGGTGCCGATGTGGTTCACTTTGATGTGATGGACAATCACTACGTTCCGAATCTGACCATCGGACCTATGGTGTGTAAAGCGCTGCGCAACCATGGAGTAACGGCTCCGATTGACGTTCACCTGATGGTTTCTCCGGTAGATCGCATGATCGGCGACTTTATCGATGCCGGCGCCAGCTGGATCACCTTCCACCCGGAAGCCTCCGATCATATTGACCGCTCTCTATCGATGATTCTTGACGGCGGCTGCAAATCCGGTTTGGTATTTAACCCGGCCACACCGCTGCATTATCTGGACTACGTGCTGGATAAAGTGGATGTGGTCCTGCTGATGTCGGTTAACCCGGGCTTTGGTGGCCAGAAGTTTATTCCGGGTACTCTGGATAAGCTGCGTCAGGCACGCAAGATTATCGACGAAAGCGGTTACGACATCCGTCTGGAGATCGACGGTGGCGTGGGCATTCAGAACATCCGTGAAATCGCTGAAGCCGGTGCCGATACTTTTGTCGCCGGTTCTGCCATCTTCAACACTGACGACTACAAAACCACCATCGACGCAATGCGGGCCGAGCTCGCTCAGGTCAAAAACTAAATAGTGGCTCAGGTGAAGAAATAGCCGCTTCGGTTAAGCGTTAAAAAGATACGGTTTAAAGAAAGGCACTGTTAAACCCACAGTGCCTTTTTATTTGTCTCCACTTTTGTCATACCCAAGGACAGCCCTATGCACCCTCTGCTCTCTGATATTCAGCTACTGGCCTTTGATCTTGATGGCACCCTGATCGACTCCGTGCCGGATCTGGCGGATGCCATCGATCAGATGCTGAGCCAAATGGATCGCCCTAAAGCAGGACAGGAAAAAGTGCGCAGCTGGGTGGGTCAGGGTGCCGTGGTTCTGGTCAAGCGGGCACTGGCCGAAGGTCTTGAGATCGATCAGATCGACGAAACCTCAGAGCTGTTTATGCAGGCGCATGCCGCCTTTATGACCGCCTACGATGCCAACAAGGGGGCAAAAACCCGTTGCTACGACGGCATCTTCGAGCTGCTGGATCACGCCAAAGCCCGAAATATCCCCATGGCGCTCATCACCAATAAGCCCTATCGCTTTGTGCCAGAGATCCTTGAACAGCTTAATCTGGACCGCTATTTCGATCTGGTTTTAGGCGGTGACTCTCTGGCAGAGAAAAAGCCTTCGCCTCTGCCCTTGCTGCACGCCGCTGCACAACTTAAAGCGGATCCGAACCGCAGCATCATGATTGGCGATTCCATCACCGATATCTCTGCCGGACAAAAAGCGGACTTTAAAACCGTTGCCGTCCGATACGGTTATGACCATGGCGTTCCTGTAGACCAATGTGGGGCTAATCTGGTGGTTGATTCATTAGCCGAGCTGGTATAACTTAACCGCCTTAGCACTAACAAAACTTAAATTATCAATGCGTTAGTGCATTCAGTTATATAGAATTCAACAGGGTTATGAACCCTCTCTACAAACGGATCTGACATGTTTCCTGATAAATCACTGGGATTGATGCGCGAGGTAAAACGCTGGCGATGGTGAAGCTCACATCGCGTGGTTAGTGCTGCCTGATGGTCGTGCGTATCATGCCGCTTCATTCAAATTCGTTTGCGCTTTATTTTTCCATTTATACCGTGACAGGAAGACAACATGACTCCGGAACGCTTCTCCGAGCTGGCCGCAGCTGGCTACAACCGCATCCCACTGGTACGTGAAGTACTGGCTGATCTGGATACCCCGTTAAGTACCTATCTGAAACTGGCCGACCAGCCCTACAGCTATCTGCTGGAATCCGTGGAAGGTGGCGAAAAATGGGGGCGTTATTCCATTATCGGCTTGCCCTGTCAGCGTCGCCTGCAGGTACGCGGTCACGAAGTAACTCTGTTTGACGGCAATGCCGTTATCGAACAGAGCCAGCAAGATGATCCGCTGAGCTACATCGAAGCATTCCAGAAGCGCTTCTCGGTACCGGAGCTGGATAACCTGCCGCTGTTTACTGGTGGCCTTGTGGGTTACTTCGGTTATGACACCGTGCGCTATGTGGAAAAACGTCTGGTCAATATCCCGGAAAACGATCCGATTGATGTGCCGGATATCCTGCTGCTGATCTCTGAAGAAGTGGTCGTGTTCGACAATCTGAGTGGCAAGCTATATCTGATTGTTCACGCCAATACCGAACATAAACGCCCACTGGAAAAAGCCCGCCAGCGCCTGAATGAGCTGGAACGCCAGCTGCGCTCTCTGGCGGTATCGTCCTACAGCGTTGGCACCGGCCGCACAACCTCTGAAAGTGATTTCAAATCCGGCTTTACCGAAGAGAAATTCAAAGACGCCGTCAGCAAGATCAAAGAGTATGTACTGGCCGGAGATATCATGCAGTGCGTGATCTCTCAACGCATGTCGACGCCGTTTGAAGCTCAGCCGCTGGAACTGTACCGCGCCCTGCGCTGCCTGAACCCGTCCCCTTATATGTTCTTCTTCAATCTGGATGACTTCCATGTGGTGGGCTCCTCGCCAGAGATTCTCGCCCGCGTGGAAGAAAATCTGGTCACCGTGCGCCCCATCGCCGGTACCCGCAAACGCGGTGCGACCGAAGCCGAGGATAAGGCGCTGGAAAAAGAGCTGCTGGAAGATCCGAAAGAGCTGGCCGAGCACCTGATGCTGATCGATCTGGGCCGTAACGATGTGGGCCGAATTGCACAAACAGGTAGTGTCACCCTGACCGACAAGATGGTGATTGAGCGCTATTCCCACGTGATGCATATCGTCTCCAGCGTGACCGGTCAGCTGAAAGAGGGCATGAGCGCCATGGATGTACTCAAGGCCACCCTGCCCGCCGGCACATTAAGCGGCGCACCTAAAGTGCGTGCCATGGAAATCATCGACGAGATGGAACCGGTGAAACGTGGCGTCTATGGTGGCGCTGTGGGTTACCTCTCATGGAACGGCAATATGGATACCGCCATTGCGATCCGTACCGCCGTCATCAAAGATCAGATTTTGCATATTCAGGCCGGTGCCGGTGTCGTTGCCGATTCTGAACCACGGCTCGAGTGGAAAGAGACCATGAACAAAGGCCGGGCAATCTTTAAAGCCGTTGCGATGGCAGAAAAAGGGCTGGATAACCCGGAGTAACCCCATCCCCGACTGATACGGGGAATCATCCGGAGCCAACCATCAGGATTGCTCATAACGCCTTTAAGATTGATATTAAAAGCACCTTATTCAAAGACTTAAGATAATTTTGACTACCAGTAGGTAGTCAAAATACAGGTACAGACCATGCTGTTAATGATCGATAACTACGACTCTTTCACCTACAACGTCGTGCAATACTTCGCTGAGCTGGGCGCTGATGTTCAGGTCTACCGTAACGACGAAATTACCATCGAACAGATCGAAGCCCTGAAACCCGACCATCTGGTGATCTCCCCCGGTCCCTGCACCCCCAATGAAGCCGGTATCTCCGTAGAAGCGATTAAACACTTCGCCGATAAACTGCCAATATTAGGTATCTGCTTAGGCCATCAGAGTATCGGCCAGGCCTTTGGCGGCAAGGTGATCCGCGCCAATGAAGTGATGCATGGTAAAACCTCACCGGTTCACCATATTGATGACGGCGTGTTTGCAGGACTGAATAATCCGTTTCAGGCTACCCGCTACCATTCTCTGGTCGTTGAGCGTGCCACGCTGCCGGATTGTCTGGAAGTGACTGCATGGGTAAACAATGAAGACGGCACCCCGGGTGAAATTATGGGTCTGCGTCATAAGACCCTGCCAATTGAAGGCGTGCAGTTTCACCCGGAATCCATTCTGACCGAGCACGGTCACGATATGCTGCAGAACTTTCTGAATCAGACGCTTTAATCCGTTTAATCGAAAAAAGCAGCCCGGAAGAGGCTGCCCAAGCTGACAGGATCACTGCTAAGGCAGTGCGAAAACAGGACCCTAGACCATGAATATTCAAGATGCTCTGAGCAAAGTGGTAGAACAAATGGATCTGAGCCGGGAAGAGATGCGCGATGTCATGCGTCAGATCATGACCGGTCAATGCACCGATGCTCAGATCGGCGGCTTTCTGGTAGCCCTGCGCATGAAAAGCGAAACCCTGGATGAGATCACCGCAGCGGTTGAAGTGATGCGCGAACTGGCAACCCCGGTTGAGCTGGATATCCCCAACGCGGTGGACACCTGCGGTACCGGTGGCGATGGCTCCAACCTGTTTAATGTCTCTACCGCATCGGCCTTTGTGATTGCCGCTGCCGGTGGTCATGTGGCCAAACATGGCAACCGTTCGGTGTCCTCTTCCAGTGGTAGCTCTGATCTGCTGGAAACCGCAGGTATTAACCTGAACCTGAAACCGGAACAGATCGCCCGGGCTATCAGCGAAGTCGGTGTTGGCTTTATGTTTGCGCCGAATCATCACAGCGCCATGAAGTATGCCATCGGCCCGCGCAAAGAGCTCGGTATGCGCACCCTGTTTAATATGCTGGGCCCTATGACCAACCCTGCCCGCGTGAAGCATCAGGTGATCGGTGTCTTTACCGAGAAACTGTGTCGTCCGATGGCGGAAGTTCTGAAAACCCTGGGTAGCCAACACGTTCTGATTGTTCACGCCAAAGATGGTCTGGATGAGTTTTCTCTCGCAACCAGCACCCATGTCGCCGAACTTAAGAATGGCGAAGTCACCGAATATAAGGTGACACCGGAAGATGTTGGTCTGACCAGTCAAAGCTTAGTGGGACTGGATATCAAAAGCGCAGACGAGTCTCTGACCCTGATACAGGATGCTCTTGGTAAACAGAGCAACGAGACTGCCGGGAAAGCGGCCGATATGATCGCACTTAATGCTGGTGCCGCACTGTACGCCGCCGATGTTGCCGACAGCCTGAAAGAGGGTGTCGCCATGGCACAGGACGCCATCGCCAGCGGTCTGGCCGGTGAGAAAATGAAAGAGCTATCCAGCTTTACCAGCGTGTTTGCGGATCAGTAGTGCTTCCGGTTAAAGACTTTCAGCGGCTGTTTTGCCCGCTTAACAATACAAGAGCGATCTCAGGAGACCTCCTTTGAATACCCCGACCATTCTGAAAAAAATTGTTGATCGTAAATGGGAAGAGATCAAAGAGCGCAAACAATCAATCTCACTGGAAGCGATGCGCGATCTGGCTTTCGCCAATAAAGATGCCCCAAGAGGCTTTGCCGATGCGCTGGCCCGCAGCCTGAAAGCCGGTCGTTCCGCTGTCATCGCTGAGATTAAAAAAGCGTCACCGAGTAAGGGTGTACTGCGCGAAGACTTCCATCCGGCAGAGATTGCTGCCAGCTATGAAGAAGGTGGTGCCAGCTGTCTGTCGATTCTGACCGACCGCGACTTCTTTCAGGGCCATGAAGATTATCTGAAAGAGGGTCGTGCGGCCTGCGACCTGCCGGTAATCCGCAAAGACTTTATTGTCGACCCGTATCAGGTGTTTGAAGCCCGCGCGATCGGCGCAGACTGCATTCTGCTGATCGCAGCCTGTCTGGATGACGACACCATGCGCGAACTGAACCTGCTGGCTCATGAGCTGGATATGGATGTGCTGATTGAAGTTCATGATGAAGAAGAGCTGCATCGCGCACTGAAGCTGCCGAATCGCCTGATCGGCATTAACAACCGCAACCTGCATACCTTCGAGGTCAGCCTGCAAACCACATTCGACCTGTTGGATCAGATTCCGGAAGACCGCATTGTGGTGACCGAAAGCGGCATCCTGAAACAGGAAGATGTCGAGGCAATGCGCCGCCATAACGTCAATAGTTTCCTGGTCGGCGAAGCCTTTATGCGCACCGAAAATCCCGGCGAAACACTGGCAGGCTTCTTCAGTTAAGCCACGGTTCGAGGGAAGAGATCAGATACCGTTATGTTTCCGCAACGGTATCTGATCTCTTCCTGATCCCTACTCCCTGCTGCAAAACAGGCGATAACTATCGGACAGCAAAGTCACCATCCTTTAATCTTTAAGCGTCACAAAACGTTAAAAATCCCCCAATATCAAAAGTATAAACTACTTGCCTGTTGTGCCTCGGTTTCGCATACTGAAGTGAGTTTCCATAAAAAAATAAGATAAATATTGCTTTAGTTATCCACTAATAGCTTAAGATCTCGCAGAATCATGCAATAACGGATATTCGTTTGAAAAAATCAGCCCTGCATAAACGACTTTCCTACCGGCAAGCAAAGTACACGGTCATCGTCGCCTTGGTGCTTGGTCTGGTATTTAGTTGTATTCAGATTGCGATTGATATCCGCCATAGCCGTGAGAGCATGAATGATAAGGTTCGTCAGGTCATACACCTGGTTGAAGAATCCGCTGTTCAGGCTGCCTATAATATTGATAAAGATCTGGCTGACCGTGTTGTAAAAGGCCTGATCAATCACGCCTATATCCATTACGCTCAGATTCGGCTGGATGATAATAGTGTACTGGCAACATCAGATGCCCCTGTTCTGAATGTTGGCATGATGTCTCAAATTGTAGAAGAAGAGCGACGTTCCTATGCAGTCCCTCTAATCACCGTATTTGAAGAATCTCCCGTGGGCACCCTCATTGTGGAAACAGATCCGGATGCCCTAAGCGAAGGTATTTTTGACCGGGCTATTGTGATTCTAACCACAGGTTTTCTACGCAATGTACTGCTGGCCATCTGCCTTTTCTTTGTCTTCCATACGCTGATCAGCCGCCCTCTGACCCGACTCTCAGACAGTCTGCTTCTACTGAAAGACAACCACAATAGCAATAAACAGATTCCGACCCTGAAAGGGCATACCGATGATGAGTTAGGCTTTTTAGTTGATACTTTTAATGAGCTATGGAACTCGCGAAACAAAGCGGAAGAGGCCCTGAGAAGCAGTGAACAGTTTATCCGCGATGTGATGAACAGTATCAGTGACATGCTGATTATCTGCGAGACCGACTTTAAGATATACGATGCGAACCACAAGGCTTTTCAGACGCTGGGAATAGACAAGAAAGACCTTGTTGGCACCAGCATGAAAACGCTTTTCGATTCAGACCAACTCCCCTATTCATTGGCAAGCCTGGCCTCTTCAGAAGAACTGATGCACGAGGTTTCTCTGGAGAGTGAGCTGCGCACCAGTAATAAGCAGCTGATACCCGTTGAGATTAAAGCGCGTAGTATCGACCTGGGAGGGAAAACCTATATCCTCGCCCTATCCAGAGATATCTCTCTGCGTAAAGCTCAGGAAGCCCGTATTCACCACCTGGCCTATTTCGACTCTCTGACCGATTTACCCAATCGAAGCCTCTTTCTGGATCGCATGCATCAGGTTCAATCAAAAAGCCTGCGTCATGAGATGTACAGCGCGCTGCTTTTCCTTGATCTCGATCGGTTTAAAAACATTAACGATTCTCTGGGCCATGATGTCGGCGATGAACTTCTGATCGTGGTTGCTTCACGCTTGAAAGAGATGATGCACGAAGAAGATACCGTTGCCCGCCTGGGGGGGGATGAGTTTGTTGTTATCCTGCCGGAACTGGCAGAGGAACAAGAACCTGCGGCACTTAATGCTCAGCGCATTACCAATCGTATTCTTGAAGTGATGGCGAAACCCTTCCATATTGGTCAACATGTTCTTCATATTTCTGCCAGTGTGGGTATCCGGCTGTTCCCCGATGATGACAATGACATCAAAAATATCGTTAAGCAGGCAGATACCGCGCTGTACCGGGCAAAATCAAACGGTAAGAACACTTTCCACTTCTATCGCCCCAGCATGCAGCTGCTGGCTGACCAGCATCTGGCCATGGAAAGAGCCCTGCATACCGCTTTGGAGCGTAATGAGCTTTATCTGCATTACCAGCCACAGGTAGATCACAACTTCAGTATCATGGGCACAGAAGCCCTGATCCGTTGGCAGCACCCTGAGCAAGGCTTTGTACCACCGGATCAGTTTATTGGCCTTGCAGAAGAAACCGGTTTGATTATCCCTATTGGGCGCTGGGTGTTAGAGCAAGCCTGCACACAATTGGCAGAATGGCAGAATAGCGGTCTGTGCCCAGCCCAATTCCGAATGGCTGTCAATATCAGCGCAAAACAGTTCGATCATCCTCAGTTTCTGAACGTACTGTCAGAAGTGATCAGCAACACCGGCGTTGATCCGAACAAATTGGAACTTGAGCTAACTGAAAGCTTGCTGGTGAAAAACATGGATGCCACCATCACCCGTATGGATGCCATTCGTGCAATGGGAATCGCGCTCTCTATTGATGACTTTGGCACCGGTTACTCTTCTCTGAAATATCTGAAGCAGATGCCGATCAACCAACTGAAAATCGACAAGTCATTTGTGATGGATCTACTGACGGATGCGAATGACAGAGCCATCACCGAAACCATTATTGCAATGGCCTCTCACCTGCAAATGGAGATAATTGCAGAGGGGGTAGAAGACGCTGCCATTATGGATATGCTGATTAAACTCGGCTGCAAACATTTCCAGGGGTACTATTTCAGCCGCCCGGTTAGTGCCGATAACTGCTCCCAGCTGCTACAGGTACAAAAACTCCCCTTAGGCAGCTGAGAACTCTCAAAAAAACCGCTGCCCCTTGTCAGAAGAAGTAGCGGTTTTTTTATACCTTCCGTGGCAGATTCAGACACATAATATATAGTCAGTCATCGGGTGCCGTAAACCACCATAGTTTTACCACTGGCAGTGACCAATCCCTGCTCTTCCAGGTCTTTAAGAACACGCCCAACCATCTCACGGGAACAGCCGACAATGCGGGCAATTTCCTGGCGGGTGACTTTAATCTGCATACCATCAGGGTGGGTCATTGCGTCCGGCTCTTTACAAAGATCAAGCAGAGTCCGTGCAACACGGCCCGTCACATCCATAAAGGCCAGGTCACCCACTTTGCGGGTGGTATTACGTAAGCGTACAGCGAGCTGATTACCCAACACATACAGAAGACGTGTATCTTTCTCGGTCAGTTCCATAAAGCGGGTGTAGCTTACCTCAGCGACCTCCACATCGGTCTTAGCTTTCACCCAGGCACTACGACGGCTGATCTCATCAAACAGGCCCATTTCTCCAAAGAAAGAGCCTTCATTCAGGTAGGCTACTATCATCTCATGGCCATCTTCATCCTCAATAGAAACAGTGACGGAACCTTTACTGAGATAGTAAAGCGAGCCACTCTCAGCACCCGCGGAAATCAGTGTTGAACGCTTAGGAAAGCTGCGCCTGTGACTGATCGAAAGAAATTCGTTCAGTCCCGGAATCTCCTTTTTAATGGCAGGCAACATAACAAAAAACCCTTTTTTACATGCGAACGGAAAGCTACCGAATGAGACAATACCCGATCTACAGGCAAACAACAAAAAAACCCTATTTCAGGCAATGCTTAATCACTGTCTTTTTAGAGCCAAAACTTGCGTGACCATCACATATCAGCGATATTGCCTGCTTAATTTCATTTATAAATATCAAATATTACGCAGGAGAATAGAGCGGAATGAAAGCAGTCGTTAAGTGGACCGATGGCGTTCAATTTCTGGCAGAATCCGGCTCCGGTCACGCAATTGTTGTTGATGGTCCACCTGACAAGGGTGGCCGCAATACAGGTCCTCGTCCAATGGAGCTTCTGTTAATGGGCTTAGGTTCCTGCAGCTCATTCGATGTCATCGGCATTCTGCAGAAGTCCCGCCAGGATGTCAGCGACTGTTATGTAGAAATTGAAGCAGAGCGAGCTGATGCCGTGCCAGCACTCTTTACAAAAATCCATCTGCATTTCGTTGTAAAAGGTCGTGGCATTAAAGAAGCGCATGTGAAAAGAGCGGTTGAGTTATCGGCAGAAAAATACTGCTCTGCGTCAATTATGCTGGCCGCTGGCGGCGTTGAAATCAGTCATGATTACGAAATTATTGAGCTGTCATAATGCAGCTGAAAATCACCCTTTCGGTCAAAAATAAAAGGGTAATTTTTTTGTGCAATAGCCACTTTTTATAGGCATAATACGCGCCTTTCAAAAGTGGCTAGCCAATAAGGTTGGTGGGAAATTTCACGAATTTTGCATTACGCGAGGTCTCGGGCGTGAAGGACAATATCAGGCTTCATGGGTTTAACAACCTTACCAGTTCCCTGAGCTTTAACATTTATGACATCTGCTATGCCAAAACAGAGCAGCAGCGTGAAGAGTATATCGACTACATTGATGAACTGTATAACGCTGAACGCCTCACGCAGATCCTGAAAGATGTGACCAATATTATTGGTGCCCACATTCTGAATATCGCGCGTCAGGATTATGATCCGCACGGTGCCAGTGTTACGGTGCTGATTGCTGAGCATGAGCTGACCGACGAATCAGAAAATGATGTAGGTCCGGGTCCTCTGCCGGAAACCGTAGTGGCCCATCTGGACAAAAGCCATGTAACGGTCCATACCTACCCGGAAAGCCACCCAGACGGTGGTATCAGTACGTTCCGCCTGGATATTGATGTATCCACCTGCGGTATGATTTCACCACTGAAAGCGCTGAACTACCTGATCCATAGTTTCGATTCCGATATCGTGACCATGGATTATCGTGTACGTGGTTTCACTCGTGACGAATCCGGCCGCAAGCTATTTATCGACCATCCAATCACATCAATTCAGGACTATCTGTCAGAAGATACTAAGAACGCGTATCAGATGATTGATGTGAACGTTTATCAGGAAAACATGTTCCATACCAAAATGCTGTTGAAGGATTTTGAGCTGGATAACTACCTGTTTGGTATTGATAAGAACAAACTAACTTTTGAAGAGGCGGCAGATATTGAAGCCCGCCTGCGCAAAGAGATGCTGGAAATTTTCTACTCTCGGAATATAGAGTAGGGTTTCAGCCATAAAAAAGACCTGCAGCTTTAAGCTTCAGGCCTTTTTTTATGCCAATAACTTACGAATAACTAATAGACATCAGGCACGCCAGATCAGCTCCAGCAAATAGGGCGCCAGAAGCATAATCATCACACCAGAGGCAACAACACCAATCACACAGCCAGTCGCCATCGCTTTATCTCCGGGAAAGAGGATCTGAACCACCTGCGCCGCCAGACTGGCCATAATCTGGGAAAAAAAGATCGCGCCATACATCAGGGTACTGATGACAACAAACAGGTTGATTGTATTCAGTGCCTCCCACCAAATACCTTCCGGCTGACTAATACTTATCAGAAATTTTACCGCACCCAGAATCACCAGAAAGACACAACCTACCAAAGCGTGATGGCGAAAAGGTAAAGAAGCGTAGGCAGACAAAAAGGCAACAACACCGCTTGGGGAAGTTTTTTCTGTCTGATTTAAAGAAGCAGTCATTGCTTTTCTCCTGAAAAGTAAGGCATCACGTCCTTGAATCCATGACACCTATTTACAAAAACTAACACACAAAAGTGTCTGCCAGTCCTGGGATACTCTACCTTTGCAGCCTTAAGCCACCAAGGCGGTTACATTTTGCAACAAAACCACCTTAATGGCGAGCGTCCTTTAGTCAAAGCCATAAACCAGCAGTCAAATGCGATAAACAGACTTCGTCATTACCTTTGACATCAATTTCATCGCCATCTTTACCGGTACAGGGAAACGAACACCGCCAGCATCGAGCGCCTGAGTCGCGTGCTGCTCTTCATCAATGTACATCTGTTCCAGAATCGCACGACTTTTCTGATCGCCCGAGGGAAGGCTCTGCATATGAGACTCCAGATGCTTACAAACCTGTTGCTCTGTTGCAGCAACAAAACCCAGACTGTATTTGTCGCCAGCAGCACCCGCAGCGGCACCAATGCCAAACGACAGCCCGTAAAATACAGGGTTCAATAAACTCGGGCGACTACCCAACTGACGGATACGCTGCTCACACCAAGCCAGATGATCGATCTCTTCCCGGGCAGCCTCTTCCATTTGCTCTCGTACTTCCGGCAACTTAGCAGTCACAGACTGTCCCTGATACAGCGCCTGAGCACAAACTTCACCGGTATGATTAATACGCATGAGACCGGCGGCATGCTTTCGCTCATGAGGAGTCATATCCAGCTCAGCTTCAGCACGGGAAGGGTTCGGGCGATAGGGCTCGGCTGCGCCGGGAATCAGTGTTTTAAGAACAGTATCAGCACCAATCAGGATCTTATCCAACGGTGTATGTTGACGAATATTTTGCATGGGGGAACCTCACCTTTATCTGCAGGGCATGTTAGCGAATGCCTGCTCATTCGGCTATGGCTTTATACGGACTTTTTAAAAAGCCGATGAGATAAATCAAAAGAGTTTACAAGGCGATACGACAGATGAATCCGTTATCCAAAATGTAAAAAGAGACACCGGATCTTCTCGGTGTCTCTTCATTCAAAAACGAGCAAAAAAGAAAAATTACCGCAGCAAACGTGACGTATGACGAGCAATCATCAGCTCTTCATTGGTCGGAATTGCAAAAACCTTCACTTTGCTGTCATCTGCACTAATCAGATACTCATTGGCCGCGTTGCGTTCCGGATCCAGTTTCATACCCAGCCATTCGTTCTGGTGAGCAACCAGGGCGCGAATCTCAGCATCATTTTCACCCACTCCACCGGTGAAGACAAAGGTATCCATCCCACCCATAGCAGCTACCAGAGAACCTGTTTCACGGGCAATACGATAGACAAACATATCAATCGCTTCCTGAGCATGAGCCGAAGCATTTTTATGTAATGTCAGCATATCGCTACTAATACCGGAAACACCCTGCCAACCACTTTTCTTGTAAAGCAGCCCTTCGATCGCATCAACATCCATCTTATGCTCACGCATCAGATAAAGGAGTACACCGGGATCAATCTGCCCACAGCGGCTCCCCATTGGCAGGCCATCCAGAGCAGTAAAACCCATGGTTGACGCGATGCTGTCACCGTTCTCAATAGCACACATACTGGCACCAGCACCAAGGTGTGCGACAACAAGCTTGCCTTCAGCAAGATCAGCATCCAGCTCAGTCAGTTTGTTGTGGATATACTGATAGGACAAACCATGGAAACCATACCGTCGAACGCCTTCACGGGTCAGCGCCCGGGGAATAGCAAAGTTTCGGGCGACATCCGGAATCGTGCTGTGAAATGCGGTATCAAAGCAGGCAACCTGAGGTAGCCCCGGCAGTATGTCCTGACACACTTTCACCAACTTAAGATTATAAGGTTGATGCAACGGTGCTAATGGGATCAGTTTAGACAGATTGTCCAACACCTCATCTGTGATAATGACAGGCTCTGAATAGAAGTCACCGCCATGGACAATACGATGGCCCACCTGAGTGACTTTAAACTTGGTATTCCGATCCAGCCAGTTCATCACAACTGAAAGCGCCTGATGATGCGCCTGACTATGGGCAACATCCAACTCTGATGCAGAGATGTCCATCTTATCCACTAAGATGCCATCAACTTTCTCACTATGATCATAAATTTCCAGGTGTGCAGGCCCTGCCAGATTAGCCACTTTAACTCGGAAGTGCTGACGAATCTCGCCGCCATCTTCATCAAAAATAGAGCATTTCAGGCTGGATGAACCTGCGTTAACAATCAAAATTGAATTCATAGAATCTTGTTCCTGTTTACAGCATGCATCTGTCTGAGCGTCGGGCTTACTGAAACCCAAAAAATATCAGCAGTAAATGTCTCAACCAATGAGCTACCTTAAAGCATCAGCCCTTGCTTATGGGCAACCAGGGAAGCGACCGCACAAGAACTTAGACGCTCCAGAGGCTTAGCCGCACGACTGGTCAAAATAACAGGAACCTTAGCCCCCAGAACAATGCCTGCTGATTTCGCGCCAGCAAGATACTGCAGCTGTTTCGCGAGAATATTGCCGGACTCCAGATCAGGAACCAGCAGAATATCCACATCACCACTCACCTCTGAATCGATACCTTTATCCAGAGCGGCTTCCTTTGAGATCGCATTGTCAAAAGCCAACGGACCATCCAGCAGGCCGCCGGTGATCTGCTTGCGGTCTGCCATTTTGCATAACGCTGCAGCATCTAAAGTGCTCTGCATACCCGGCTTAACTTTTTCAACCGCAGCCAGAATAGCCACTTTAGGCTGTTCAATGCCTAAAGCATGGGCACAGTTAATTGCATTCTGGGTGATATCTTTTTTCGTCATCAGATCCGGGTGCACATTGATGGCCGCATCCGTCACGATCAGCGTTTTATGGTAGCTTGGAACATCCATAACAAAAACGTGGCTTAAACGGTATTCGGTTCTCAGGCCAGCTTTTTTGTCGATAATGGCCGCCAGTAGTTCAGAGGAACCCAGACTGCCTTTCATCAGCGCCTGTACTTCACCACAATGAGCCATCTGAGCCGCAAGTTCTGCAGACTCATGGCTGTGTGCCGTAGAGATAATCTTGTACTTGCTCAGGTCAACGCCGCACTCTTCCGCTACAGCTCGAATCTTAGCTTCCGGCCCCACCAGATAAGGGATGATAAGGCCTTCCTCTGCGGCTTCAATCGCACCAAGAAGGCTGTTGCCATCACCTGGGTGCACAACCGCTGTCGGGATAGGCTCATATTTTTTTGCCTGCTCCAGAAAAGCATTCAGCTGCTCATGATGATGGTCTTCTACCCGAGGTGCGCCAGGCACCAGAATTTCGCGAATCACCTGATCCATAATTAAGATTCCTACTTCAAAGTTTAAGTCTGACAGGCTTCCGGCCTGATCTCAGTATCCCTACTGATTGTGACGATTTCCTGATTATTGACTAAAACACCGACTCATTAATGACGCATGAGTCAGGTCAAGATCTGTACATTTCTTTTCGGACAACGAAAAACGGGTGTCTTTCGACACCCGTTAAATATTCAGATTTTAACCCGGAGGCCAGGTCATCGACCGGCCACCCAGCAGATGCATATGTATGTGGTAGACCGTCTGCCCACCATCCTCATTGCAGTTCATCACGACACGGTAACCATCTTCTGCGATACCTACCTCTTTCGCGATTTTCTGCGCGGTAAACTGAAGACGGCCAACCAGGGCACAATCATCTTCAGAGAGATCATTCAGAGTCGAGATATGGCGCTTAGGAATAATCAGAATATGAGTCGGAGCCTGAGGGGCGATATCGCGAAAGGCGATAACATCATCATCTTCAAAGACGATATCGGCCGGGATCTCCCGTGCCACTAATTTACAAAACAGACAATCCATAGTATCGGTTCCGCTTTACACTGTTAAAGCCAGCAAATTACATAATGACCGGCTTGTCTCATGGGACGCTGAATCCAGCGATAAAAACTCATTGTAGACCTGCGGATCGCCGCTTCCTAGCCCTGTCCGACTTAAGATGCATACAACTCAGGTCCGGTAACGCTGGACGCGCTGCTGCAGTCCGGAAACCGCCTCGGAAAGCGATCTGGAGGCCTGCTCGGCAGCATCTGCATCATGTTGCGTTTCAGATACCATCGATTGTAACGACTGCATCTGTGTCACCACCTCTTCCGCTGAGCTACTGTAGGAGTTGGCGGTTCGGCTGATATCTGAATTCATCTCTGCAATGTCAATCACAGCTTGCGTAATGCTCTCCAGTGCTTCACCTGTCTCACGAATCTGATCAACACTGGACTGTGCAGTGGTTTGCCCATGACTCATCGCCGTTACTGCATCCCGGGACTGCTCCTGCAGACGATCGATCATGCCATGAATATCTTCTGTCGCCTGACGGGAACGACTGGCCAGTGTCCGTACTTCATCAGCAACAACAGCAAAGCCCCGCCCCTGCTCTCCGGCACGGGCAGCCTCAATCGCCGCATTCAGTGCTAAGAGATTCGTTTGCTCAGCGATACCTTCAATAATATCCAGCACCTCACCAATATTTTCTGCTTCCCGGGCCAACCCCTGAAGGGTTTCACTAACCGTGTTCACATCATTGATCAGCTGACTGATACCCGAAATACCCTTCTGAACAACAGCATTACCCTTTCTGGCATCTTCTTCTGTATGCTGAGCAACACCAGCAGTTGATTGAGCATGGGAGGCAATACTCACCACGGCATCTGCCATAGTGGCAACGGTTTCATTAATTTGAGTTAAACTGTCATTCTGACTGACGACATCAGCTCGTGTGCGCTCAGTCTGACGATTAAGCGCCTGCATCGAAGTATGGATAATATCGCCACTCGCCTGAACAGCTTCTACCAATTCACGCTGACTCTGATTCATCTGGTTGAAGTGGTGAATAATCTCACCAAAAGTGTCATTACTTTGAATAGTACAACGCTTACTCAGGTCACCATTAGCGACAGCTTTGGATACCAGAGCAATTTGTTCCAGCTGCACCAGAACTAATCGCTTAAACAACCAGTAATTAAACAGGCCAATCATCAGACCAGCCCCCAGACAGCCGATAATAAACCAGGCTTTCATCCCCGCATTAAAGGTCACAAAGCCCTGAGCATAGAGGGGAAAAACAGCCCCCATAAGCAGACCAAATCCGATAAACGAGTACAGTAGCCGCTGCTGAATACTCTGCTTCATGCAACCTTCCTCTGTTCAGCTATCCACTGGTATTAGTATCAATTAAGTTATTCTGCACATAATGAGGCAATAAAAAACCTCCGTAAAGGAGGTCTTTTAAGTTAACGCTGTTTCTTTGGGATGAGTCACAAAGAAACCCACCTTAATCCGCCAAAATCAACGGAAACGGCGGTTCTCCAGTAGCTCATGAATCCTGGGAGTCAGAATCAGCTCCATTGCCAGACTCATTTTTCCACCGGGAATCACAAGAGTATCCGGTCGGGTCATAAAGGAATCCTTCACCATAGCCAGCAGATAGGGAAAGTCGGTGGACAAACGATCTTTAAAGCGAATAATCACCATACTTTCATCGTTCGACGGCACATCCTGCAACGCCAGAGGATTCGAAGTATCCACCGTAGGTATACGCTGAAAGTTGATATGCGTTCGGCTGAACTGAGGCAAAATATATTGCATGTAGTCCGACATTCGGCTTTGAATCGTATCGATCACAGCTTCCTGAGAGTAACCTCTCAGATTGGTATCACGGTCAATCTTCTGAATCCATTCAAGGTTAATCGTCGGAGCAACGCCAACCAGAAGATCTACATACTGGGCAATATTAAACTCATCAGTTACCAGACCTCCGTGCAGACCTTCATACAGCAGAAGATCCGTTCCTTCCGGCAGTTCTGTCCAGGGAGTAAAGGTGCCCACCCGGTAGCCCTGCTCCAACATCTCAGTATCTTCTGCATGGATATAATGGCGATATACACCTGTGCCATTATCTGCATAGGTATTAAATAGGCGATCCAGCTCGTCCAGCATATTCGCTTCTACGGCAAAGTGGCTCAGAGACTTTTTCCGCTCCGGACTTTCACGCAGAATTTTAGTCATCTCCTCCCGGGAGTATCGGTGAAAACTGTCACCGTGAACAAAAGCGGCTTCAATCTTTTCACGATTGAACATACGCTCAAAGGCATCCTTAACCGTAGTGGTACCTGCGCCGGAAGATCCTGTCACGGCAATAATCGGATACTCTCTAGACATACGCGTCCCTTATGAATGACCTGAACCAGCCTGAGTAACCATCTGCTTAAAAGCCTCCGGCACATTCACAGCAACACGTTCCTGATAATCAAAAAAGACAATACCGGTTTTTGCCAATGCGACCAGACCGCCATCTGAAGCTTTAGTCACCCGATAGATCAGATCACCACCCTTACGGGACAACTCATCTGTTGCGATCTCAACCGTTAGGGTATCCGGATAAAAAACTTCCGCCCGATAGCTGATTGCCAGATCCGCCACAACAATGCCAACCCCCTCGATATCGATCTCCTTGTGACCATGGGCAATGAACATCTTGGCCCGCGCCTCATGGATGAGAGAAATCAAGGTATCGTGGGCCAGATGATTACCGTAGTTAAGGTCGGTAATACGTAATTCCAGTGTCTGAGTATGCAGAGTATTCGCTTCGGGATACTCAATTCGGATACGGGCCATGACACAGCTCCTTGTTTATTATTTTGCCAGATAATTTACCGGTTAAGGCAAGCTCGGCCAACGGCTGTCATCACTACTTTCTTCATGGATGGCCGACTGATAAGCAGCAGCCTGAAAGACATTGATGACAAACGATGGAAAAGATCAAAAAAGCCGGAGGGATGCTCCGGCCTTTCTGTATTTAAGGCAATCTGATTTCCCGCAGGAAATAGCAGATTACGCCTTACGCTTCGCCCTGCTCGCGGGCGATAGCACGGTAACCAATATCAGTACGGTAGAAAGAACCGTCCCAGCTGATACCTGCTGCCAGTTTATATGCGTTGGCCTGAGCTTCGCTTACAGTGTTACCCAGTGCGGTGGCACAAAGTACGCGACCACCGCTGGTAGCAACCTGTCCATCGATCAGCTGAGTTCCCGCGTGGAATACTTTCATGCCGTCCTGTTCCGTTTCAGGCAGACCGGAGATCACATCCCCTTTGTTGTAACTGCCCGGATAACCACCCGCAGCCAGAACCACACCCAGAGAACGACGCTCATCCCACTCGGCAGATGCCGTATCCAGTTTCTCATCAATGGCAGCCTGACACAGGCCAACCAGATCAGACTTCAGGCGCAGCATAATCGGCTGAGTTTCAGGATCACCAAAACGGCAGTTGTATTCGATTACTTTCGGAGTGCCATCAGCCATGATCATCAGACCGGCATACAGGAAACCGGTGTAATCATTGCCTTCAGCAGCCATACCTTCAACGGTTGGCATAATCACTTCAGCCATAACACGGTCATGAATCTCAGGCGTTACCACAGGAGCAGGTGAGTAAGCACCCATGCCGCCCGTGTTAGGGCCGGTATCTATATCGCCGACACGCTTGTGGTCCTGACTGGTTGCCATTGGCAGAACATTCTTGCCATCAACCATCACGATAAAGCTGGCTTCCTCGCCATCCAGGAACTCTTCGATTACAACACGGCTGCCCGCATCGCCAAAAGCGTTACCGGCCAGCATATCTTTAACCGCGTCTTCCGCTTCCTGAAGGGTCATCGCAACAATAACGCCTTTACCTGCAGCCAGACCGTCCGCCTTAATTACGATAGGCGCGCCTTTTTCCTGCAGATAGGCCAGAGCAGGCTCAATCTCGGTAAAGTTCTGATATTCCGCTGTTGGGATTTTCTGACGGGCCAGAAAGTCTTTGGTAAACGCTTTAGAGCCTTCCAGCTGTGCAGCACCTTTGGATGGGCCAAAGATACGCAAACCTTCATCGCGGAAGCGATCAACAATACCTTCCACCAGAGGAGCTTCCGGACCCACAATGGTCAGGCCAATATCATTTGATTTAGCAAAGGCAACCAAGCCATCAAAATCCAGCACATCCAGCGCGACATTTTCCAGTTTAGGTTCAATAGCCGTGCCTGCATTACCTGGCGCAACAAATACCTGTGTTACGGATTCAGACTGCGCTGCTTTCCAGGCCAATGCGTGCTCACGACCACCACTGCCGATGATTAAAACCTTCATCTTTGCCTCATCTCACTGTAAACGTTGATGTGCTAACGGAACGAAATGTTCAGTTTGCCGTAAAAAATTGGTGGCTATTATCGCAAAAAAAGCAGCAAAGGGGGAGAAACTTACCAGAGTCTTTCAGACCTTAAGCGTCCATAAGATCAAACGCCGGCCTCTATAAGGCCAAAAAAAAGCCCCGATGACGGGGCTTACTCTCTATCCGGCAGAGGGAGGGAAGAGCGGATAAAGAGCAAAAAGTGTCAGTAAAACTGACAGGGTGATCACTCAAATGAACACTACCGAACCCCTTTGACCTTATGAGTCAGCTCCGGTGTTCGGTCGGAGAACAACAAGCGTTCAGCGAGTAAAAACAGAATTAAGTTTTTCGGTCATTAACTCTCGGGCTTCACCCATCAGGTCCAAAGCAGAAAGGTACTGACTGCTGGCTTTTACCTGTTGATCACAGAAGAAGCTGTAATTGGCCTCAGCAACTGCAACAGGATCAGTCTTGGACATCATATCCATCACATGCTTGCTGAACTGACTAACAGAATCGCTCAGATAACGACTCTGTTGGTGGACTAGCTTTTCAGCAATCTTAGCCTCAGAAGACGCCAGGTCACCCATTACCTCAACAGGCTTCCAGTTAGCAGACTCAGAAAGAGTCTTGAAGGTTTTCTGCAGATCGGTGGACCATTGATCAAATAAGCTCATAACTGCCTCCGGCCGGAATCCGGCACTGTTTTGCACTGCACAAATATCTTAAATCCAAATATAGTGCAGCGCACAATGAACTGTCAAACAGATTTGTTCGCAGATGCAGCAATTAATTTTCAGCGCCAGATAACCCTTTGATTTCATTCGACAGGCGAAAAAAAACCAGCCAAATGGCTGGTTCTTTATCTCACCGGGATAACGACTTATTCATCATCCTTGGAGTTTTTGTTCGGCTGAAAACTCTGCCAGAGCTTCATATTCTGTTCAGCAACACGGCGCATCAGCTCCATTGGTGTTGCGGTCATCGCTGTTTGCATCTGTTCCCGGAGCGCTTTTTGCTGCTCAAGGAAAGTATTAATGCTTTCTTCAAGATAGTTGCTCATGGTGCCCTGCATACTATCACCATAAAAGCGAATCAGCTGCTGCAGCACCTGATTACTGAACATAGGGTTACCACCAGCTGGATTGCCGTTTTCCTGCTCAGTAATAATCTGCAGAAGAATGTTGCGGGTTAAGTCTTCACCACTCTTAGAGTCCTCTACACGGAACTCTTCCTTGTTGATAACCAACAGCTTGATGTCTTCAAGCGTGACATATCGGCTCTCTGATGTGTCATATAGACGGCGGTTGGCGTATTTTCTGATAACTCGCAAAATGATGACTCTCTCTTCCGGCCCAATAGTAAGCTCTTCTCTTCTCGCCTGCGCAGACTATTGTAATCAGTTTGAGTGACTGCACAATGACTCAGTAGTGTTGTTCTGTAAAAATCACCGATATTAACTGATTTATCTCGCCTTATTGCTTCGAGAATCGTATCTCGGCAGCAAAAACACCTGCATGCATGCCAGCAGCAACTATGCTCAAAGTACCACTCATCCCCGTCACAAAAGCATCACATTGCTGTCTTATTCTCACAGAAGCACCTGACATCAATGCCAGAACGTTGTCTAACCAAGCAAGTCAAAAAAAGGAAAGCTGATATGTTTCTTAAAATTCGCAAAAACTGCGGCATCTATATGCAGAATAATGAAAGCGGAAAGAAAGTCATTGCACCGGTATCCAGCCACTTTTATATCAACCTTAACCTAGTAACCGAGATCTCGTCTTACAGTCTGAAAGACCCAAAGGAAAAACAGTTGATTGATGGCAATACCCTGCCACTCCCTCCTGGCAGTCGAGTATTACACTTCACCATGAACAGCAATTTCAGTAGCTCCAAAGAAAAAGTGAAAGGTGAAGACGCTAAACGCGTTTTGTTCGAAAAGATGTTCTGCACTCTCTATTTCCAACCAGATAACCTGGTAGAGTTTGAACGATTGAAAAGCGCCATTGACCAAAGCACGCTAAACCGTGATTAAAGTCTGTGACAAGCTAAAACGAACCAGCAATCCAATTGCCTATTATGACTCTGGCCACGTCGACTGCTATTTAGAAAAACGATCGTCATAACCTTGCTCGTCCTGACAGATCTACCGTGCCTACTGCAGACTTTAATGTGCTTTAAATCAAAAACTGTTTTACCGGATTAAACTCTGTTACCAGAGCCTCCTAGATTGTCACCAATATCTTCTTCATACTGTTCTGATCAAAAAACAAGCAGAATGGGGAGAATATAATGCAGGCTTTGAAAGAACGTCGTCGATATCCAAGATACAAGGTCGCGGTGACGGCAAAGCTGCAGTTATCTTCCGGTGAACTGGAACTTCGTTCCACCGATATATGTTATCAGGGCATCAGGCTTCAGTGCCCAAAAGATGATGTATTAAAAGTTGTTCCACGGGGAGCACAGTTCACCCCGGATGAACATATCAGTATTCCGATGCAACTTAATCTGGGCGGTGAGGAGACTTTTGAGGTCTCAGGACAAGTAATGTTCTGCCACCGACAGTCCCAGACAATATTCTTGTTGGGCTTTAATTTCGAGAAACTCAGTGCGGACAAAAAAACCGTGCTAAAAAGCTATCTGGATAAGCTCGACGGTGTTGCCATTTCTCCCAGTCTGTTCGGTTAATTCAGACTACCACTAGCGTGTGCCGGATCGCGTGAGGACTCCCAACGCATTCCTGCAACCCTGCCAACTTTGAAACGCATCAGATGTCGGCTTTAAAGCTTATGCGTCCCTGACCTACCTGCCGCATTTTTTCCGCTAGCAGGTCAGGTGCTTCCACCTCTGCAGTCAAGATCACTGTCTGGCCGTACTGGCATTCAATTTTGCGCGCCTTGAGCTCGGTCAGCCAGTGACGTATATCTGACTCAAAGGCATAATCCGCTTCAATCTCTACGGAAAAATGCGGACGTACCTCGCGGGTTTCCAGTGCATCCAATACCATCTGAGTCGACTGAGAATAAGCTTTAACCAAGCCACCCGTTCCCAGCTTAATACCACCAAAGTAGCGCACTACAACGACAGCTACTTCACCTAAGCCACTGTGCATCAGCACATTAAACATTGGCTTACCGGCAGTCCCGGAAGGTTCGCCATCATCACTCATGCCGTAACATTGACTGTTATTAGGCGCACCGGCAATAAAAGCAATGCAGTGATGGCGAGCATCAGGAAACTCATCTTTGACCGACTGAATAAACGCCTGGCAGGAAGGGATATCATCCACCGGGGCAGCAATAGAGATAAAACGACTACGCTTGATCTCAAGTTCTGTTCGAGCTTCAGCGGCCGGTTTGTGATAAATACTCATGAGGTTACGGATTCGCTCAAAAAGGCCTATTGTAACGAATGCGAACGCTTAAGACCCATAACAATTCCCAATACCTGTACATCTTCATTTTTCAAAGTAATAGGAGGCATACTGCTGTTGGCCGGATCCAATCGCACACCGGAGCGGTCGATATAAAGACGCTTAAGCGTCACGTGCTGGTTGTTGATCATCACCACGCAGGTCTCGCCATTTTCCACACTCTGGCGCTGCTCAATTATGATGATGTCACCATCATGGATATTGGCCTCAATCATAGAATCCCCTCGCACCTTCAAAGCGTAGGTGTTCTTCTTTACAAGCTGCTGCGGAACCCTGACATGCTCGCGATTCTCGCAGATCTCCATGGGTAAGCCAGCTGTAACCCAGCCCAGAAGAGGGATTTCACCCAACGGGCTTTGATTCTGCCCCGCAGTCTCAGCATCTTCCGGCAGATAAAGTGCATCCCGCCAAAGCTCATTGTGATCCTGACTGCTTGCAGCCCGCAGTAAAAAGAGTGTTTCACGTTTCTGTTTACCTGTATCCATAACCGCTCTCTTTCTGGCTTATGGTGTGCCTGATATCAGATCTATATATTTATACAGTATTCTATACAGGTAAAAAACTGTTTTTTTATCTTCAAACACTCAAACCGAGGCAACAAATTCAGAGCGCCCAGAGCTTTCAAACAGAGTCGCAACATCAACCTGAGCATTAAGCCGGGCAGCCATCATATATAAGCCAGCCATCTTTCGGTGCAGAAACAAAACCTCAGGCGGAGGCGCGTGCCAGGCATCCGGGTTGCTGCTCACCTCCAGACCGCGCCGATGTATTCGTTGAGCAAGATCTGACCGACCAAAGTGGTATCGTCCATCAAAACGTAAAGGCTCGGCCGCCAGAATAAAAATATCCAGAATCACATCCTGATTGGTAGGCTGCTTACGGCTGGCGAAAAAACCTAATGCCTGTAACGCCTGATTCAGTTGCTCTCTGTTCTGATCACGGGCGGCTAGCAGAGCTTTACCATAGCAGGCAACAAACTCATCGCCATAAAAGCGAAGTGCACCTAAGTCCAGCAAGACGACTCTCTGGCTTTCAGCATCCAGCAGATAATTAGCCAGGTTTGGGTCTGTCTGTACCACTTTAAAAACAAAGAGTTCAGAAAAAAACAGTTCAAAGAGTTTTGCCATAACTTCATCAACCCATTCAGGATGAATGCGCAATGCCTCTTCAAGAGGCATACCCTCCTGCCAACTCATACAAAGGATCGAATCCGTGGAATGCGATGCGAAGCAGCCTGGGACAACAAAGCCCGCATCGCCCAGGTTTTCGTTTACCAAGTCACCATATTGCTGCAGATACTTCCCTTCTAACCGATAATCGGCTTCCCGATGCAGCTGAATTCGAGCTTCCTCAATAACAGGCTCCAGATCGAGATCCTTAGGCAAAAGCCCGGACATTCTCAGCAAGCCCTGCACATTACGGATATCACTATCGATACTTTCCCGCACGCCGGGATACTGTACTTTGACGGCAACGGGCTCACCGCTTGCCAGTACAGCTTTATGAACCTGACCGATAGAAGCTGCAGCACAGGGCTCAAAACTGAAGCGGCTGAATTTGCCATCCCAGCCAGTTCCCCACTCTTTTTCCAGTACCGCCATCAGCTGACTCGGAGGCATACGATCTGCATCTGCCCGAAGCTGCTCCAGCAAGATCGCCAGCTCTTTCGGGATAATGCCTCCGGTATCCATCGAGATCATCTGCCCCACTTTCATCGCAGCACCACGCATTTTCGACAACCTATCCGCCAGATCCCGTGCATTAGCGGGGCTGATCAGAAGCTGCTGCAAACCGGGATTTTTCCCTTTGATCCAGTGTTTACTGCCTTCGGCAATCACATTGCCTGCAACTTTACCGGCTAAAGATCCCAGCTGTGCAAAACGGGAAAGTCGGGAACGGGGTACAGAAGAAAATCGCTTATCAGTCACGGTAAATTCCTATCGGTGGCTATCCCATGTTCGAAGTCTTACGGTGCAGGAACAGGATCAGAGCCGAATCAGCGTTATCTCGGTCTTCTGCAAAAACGAAATTCCGGACGAAAAGGAACCAAACTACAATCGATCCGGTATAAACGGCATAATAGTTGGCATAAGCCTATCTGAACGAGTAATGACCTGTTCTTGGTCTCTGAAACGATAAAATCAGGAAAGAATAATGACTGTTGAACTGAATCAACCGGTAGCCGATTTCACTGCTGAAGCCACCAACGAAACAACCGTAAATCTCCAGGCCCTTAAAGGTAAGAATGTGGTGATCTACTTCTATCCGAAGGACAATACCCCGGGCTGCACCACTGAAGGCCAAGATTTCCGCGACAATCACGCAGCATTTGAAGCTGCGAATACAGTTATTTTTGGCGTATCCCGCGACAGCCTGCGTGTTCACACCAACTTTAAAGCCAAACACGAGTTTCCTTTTGAGCTTATTTCAGATCCGGAAGAAGCCCTTTGCAAACACTTCGATGTGATCAAGCTGAAAAAGAACTATGGCCGTGAGTACATGGGAATTGAACGCAGCACTTTTCTGATTAATGCCGAAGGTGTTCTGGTACAGGAGTGGCGCAAAGTGAAAGTTAAAGGACACGTTGCAGAAGTTCTGGAAGCGGCTCAGGCACTCTAAGCTGCCGTCAGCAATCAGACTGCAGAAACAAAAAATCCCGCTTCAGGCGGGATTTTTTGTTCAGAACAGTTAGCCATCAAAGCAGCTAATTCAAAACATAATTCTCAAAGCTATTTCGCCCGATAGATAATACCCGGACGACACTGCACCATTTCATACAGATCCGGCATATTACTCAAGGCTTCAGAAGCGCCAAGGAACAGATAACCACCCGGTTTCAGCACGCCATGAATACGGGTCAGAATGTCTTTTTTCAGGTCAGCTGAGAAGTAAATCAGTACGTTACGGCAAAAAACGATATCAAATTTGCCCAACATAGAGTAACTGTGTAGCAGATTCATCGGACGGAAATCCACCCGTTGTTTGATTGGTGCTTTAACTGCCCAACGACCATCACCCGTTTGCTGGAAGAATTTAGTCAGACGGTCCTGAGATAAGCCGCGACCCAGTGCCAGCATTTCATATTCACCACTACGGGCAGAATTCAGTACCGTAGAAGAGATATCCGTGGCAACGATACGCTCACCGGAACGGAAAGATCCTGGATTCTTCTGCTTAAATTCATCAAGAATCATACTGATTGAGTAGGGTTCCTGACCGGTCGAACAGGCTGCTGACCAGATTTTCAGCTGCTGACTGCCCAAAGTCTTACTTAGCTCAGGCAACAACTGATTCTGCAGAATATTGAACGGATGAATATCACGAAACCAGAGGGTTTCATTGGTTGTCATCGCATCAACAACGGCCTCTTTTAAACCAGAACGCGGATGCGAGGTGATCGCTTTTATCAATTCACCCAGAGTCGTCATCCCGTGCTGAGCCATGATCTTGTTCAGACGGCTGGTAACAAGATACTGCTTGTTGTCACCCAGCAGAATGCCACAAGCATCCTGCAAAAACTTGCGAAAAGCATCATAGTCTTTGGAATCAATGGTTCTGACTGTTGACATTCTCTGAACTCACTCAAGCAACTTTACGTTTTTTTACAGCTTATCACAGATTAACAAGATACAAGCTTTTTTATCCGTCTCAGACTCACTCAGCCTGTTGCAACGAATTGATTCTATTAACAACTTTACGCGCTAACTCATCCGCATCATATTTTGCTAAAAATTCATCTGCACCGACTTTTTTGACCATTGCCTCGTTAAAAATGCCACTCAATGAGGTGTGCAACAGTATCTGCATACGACTCAGATTAGGATCAGATCTTATTTCCGTAGTCAAAGTGTAGCCGTCCATTTCAGGCATCTCGATATCCGAGATAATCATCAGAACTTCATCTTCCACTTCTTTGCCGGAATCAACAATGCTCCTAAGGTATTTGAGTGCTTCCAGACCATTAGTTAAACCAGTGGTCTGAACACCAACTTCATCAAGACATCTCAGAACCTGATTACGGGCCACACCTGAATCATCAACTACCAGCACATGGTACTTGGACGAGATGAGCTTAAGAGTGTCATCAACAACCCCCTTACTAACACGCTCATTTACCGGATGAACTTTAGAGATAACCTTCTCAACATCAATGATCTCAATCATGCTTCCGTTGAGTTCAGTAACGGCAGTAAGATAATTATCTTTACCGGTTGCTTTTGGCGGCGGATGCACATCCTTCCAGTTCAGATTTACAATCTTATCAACTTTCGAAACCAAGAACCCCTGAGTAACACGGTTGTACTCAGTGACAATAACCACGCCATCCTTCAGGTCTTTTACAGAGGGTAACCCAATCGCCATTCCCAGATCGATAATCGAGATGGTCTCCCCCCGAATACTGGCGACCCCTCGAACAATGGCTTCATGGTGAGGCAGACTCGTCAGATGAGGACAAGGAAGAATCTCTTTAACTTTAAATACATTGATACCGTAACTCTGCCGCCCACGGAGATGAAACAGGAGCAGTTCCATACGGTTACCACCAACAAGTTGCGCCCGTTCAGCCAGACGGCCTGCTTGCTCATTCATAAAGTTATCCGCTGATAGGAATTCAATTCAGAATGTGTAGACTACCCTTTTATATCTTAGGGTTGAACTGGGGATTTCCCCTTTAGCCAAACTTTGACAATTTCTAACACAATAATTACGAGGCAGTTACATTGGGCTTCATCAGCGTCATCTCAATCTGCCGTAACACTTGGATTACGGTTGTTTATTTCATCGCGTTGATAGCAGTAAGTGTTACCAGCCTGGCAGATGAACTGGAAACCCAAGAAAGCCTGAGTCAAGCAGTAGAAGACTTTTTACAACCAAAACTCAGCGCTCTGAATGCCAGTCGGATTGATATCGACATCGGCAGTATTGACCCACGGCTTCGATTGAAAAAATGTACCGAGCCCTTCGAACTGGAGCAGCTCGGCAACAAAGGTCTATCGGGCAAAGTGAATATACGTGTTCGATGCCCCTCGGCCAGCTGGGGAATTTTTGTACCCGTCGATATCCGCATTTTCGAGCCCGTTGTCGTCAGTCGGGCAACGCTGCCCCGAGGATCGGTTATCAGCCGCCAATTACTGACCCTCCGCGAAGTGGAAAGCTCTTCTCTCAACTACAGCTACTTTCGCGATATCGACCAGGTAGTAGGCACTGAAACGACTCGCCCTATTCAGGCCAACAGCGTAATTTTTACCAACATGGTTCAAGCCGCTGATGCCGTTAGCAAAGGTGACGAAGTCATTATCAAAGCTCAGGTTGGTTCTCTGTCGGTCAGAATCAAAGGACTCGCACTTCAGAGTGGCGCTATCGGCGAGCAAATTCAGGTGCGAAATATCCAATCTAGCCGTATAATTAGAGCAACAGTCATCGGTCCCGGCAGTGTATTAGTCCCCATGTAAAATGGCTTCGGATTTTCTGGGTACTGAGTTATACGCGCCGGAAACTCAGATATTCGGCTTTATTTGTCACACTTGTCTGTAAAACCGTTAATTTTTATTAAAGCTTTCGCAAGAAGTGCCGATAACAAGTTCAAGTTATTGATATTTCTCAAAGAGGTCAGTCATTATGGCTATCGATCTTAACAGCCTATCCAGCAGTTTAACGGGAAATCGGGTCCGTACTTCCGGCCAGACTTCCGGTAAAGATGAGGTTTCTAAAAATGAAACCCAGCTTGCTGCGCCACAAACAGGCACAAAGAGCGACAGCGTGCAGCTGAGCGATGAAGCACTTCGTCTGAACAGCCGTGCACAATCCGCTCCCGATATTGATGAAAGCAAAGTAAGTGCAATCAAAACATCCATTGAAGATGGCACTTATAAAATTGACTATCAGGCACTGGCAAAAAGCATTATTCAGTTTGAAAACGAACTGTAAGGTCTGCCCGTGAGTGAAGCGCTTTCACAAACCGTAAAACAACACCTGCTTAACAGCATTCAGAACATGAAGGCTGTTAAGCAGTGCATGGAAAATGAAAAAGAAGCTCTGAAAGTTCGTGATATCAAGCAGATTCAGAAACTTACTCTGGAAAAAGAGAAGCTCCTGAAGCAAATCGAAGCAGATGTCAGCCAACGCCAGAAACTTCTGACCGAACAAGATCTGGAACTTGACGATGAAGGCATGCTAGCGCTTCTTGGTAGTTTTCCTGAGAAGATTTCAGCATCTTTATCCCAAGGATGGCAGCAACTTATCTCGCTGCACGACGATGTCAAAGAGATTAATCAGGCCAATGGCATGATCATCAACAAAGGCTTACAGCAAGTTGATGCTATGCTCAGTATTCTCCAATACAATACCGAAGCCAGAACAGCGCGTACCTACAATGCAAAAGGTCGTTCTATCGCTAAGTCTTCACGCGATCTCGGCCAGGCCTGAAACATATTCTTTAGCACGTACAGGGTTCCTTTATGACCGGCACTGTTGATTCAGATACTGCAATGAAGTTGCAGTCACCAACAACGGAAAAAAAAGACGATGATCGCCGTCATCTGGTAACCCGTAAGGCCAGCATCTTTGGTGTGCTTCGATCTCTGCAAAAACATCGATCCCCCCTCACAATTACTTTTCGCGGCCAGAATAAACAAACCTATACCAGTATCGTACTGAAAGTTGACCTTGATGAGGGCTACTTCATTCTTGACGAAATAGCACCTCCAAGTGGCCATCAGCATGCAATGGACGGTGGTATTTTTACTGTTCAAGCAAATGATAAAGGTGTTCAGGTTGTCTTTGGTAATAATACCGTCGTAGGTGCGGGAAGAAATGATGGCGCGGCCATCTACAAAGTCCCCCTGCCAAAACAGCTGCTTTATAAACAGCGCCGTGACGCCTATCGTGCGCATATTGCGATTGCCGATCAGGCTGAAGTTAAGTTGACCTCGTACGAACGCCAGAAACCTCTGGTTGGACGAATTATCGATATTTCATCAACAGGCTGCAAAATCGAATTTCCTTACCTGGTTGACCCAGCATTTGAGGATATGGAAGTCTTTGATGAAGTAAGTTTTGATCTGCCAGAAGCCGAATTCGACACTTCGGTACTTTGTGCTGCAGAAGCCCGACGCGCTGTATACTTTGAAGATAAAAACATGACTCAGTGTGGCTTTCGCTTTCTGAGTCCTGACGGCCGTAACCAACGGGAAATTGATCGCTTTGTCGCCTATCTTCAGAGAGAAGCCCGCAGGCGAGGCCTAGAATAACTTATCAGGCTATCTTACTGATCGTCTTGCCATCGCCGCCAACGATCAACATCTTGCGGATAATCTACATCCCAAAGAACCGGTAAAAGTGCCACCGAAATCCTTAGCGACTCCGCATTTGTCAACGTGCGCTGCAGCACGGAGTCAGCTCCCCAGTTAACCTCATTAAAAAGATCATCAGGCATTGACCTTTGGCAACCAATGAGAACATACCCCCCGTCTTCAGCGGGGTTAAGCACAAGCTCACTACCTTCATCAAGCGCTTCAAAAGCCTTATCAATAACTTCTGGCGAAAGTACAGGGCAATCACTGCCAACCAGTAATACCTGATCAAACGCCTCTACTCCTTCATTCAGGCTTCGCAACATCTTCTGCCCCAGATCTCCCTCTGTCTGTTGCTTCAGTAGAATCCCCTGATCTGGTAAGCGTGCGAAGAAAGGGTGAGAAACATCACCCGCAATATGAAGCTGAACCTGATCACAGGAGCTGCTAAGCAGAGTATCAGTCGTCACCATAACCAATTCACAATGCAAATTTAACGCTTCTTCAGGTTCAAAGCGGCTCGTCAGCCTTGTTTTGACTTTGCCTTGCACGGGTTCTTTTGCAAACTGAATGATTAATCGCTTCATGATAAAGGCCGCTCTTCTTCCGTTACATTTGACTCAACAGTCCTAGGGTAAAAATGCTCAATACCAGGATCTTTAACAGGTTTGATACCTGGATAATAGATAGCTGACAGTTGGTCAGCAGTAGACCCCATAAAATAAGCCAGCCGTATGCGCCACATTAACCAAATCGTCTTCCAGACGCCATGTACCAGCCAACGCCTGGAAGATGTCGTCACCTTATCTTTCAGGCATACCGGAGCGGATAACATCCGCAATTGTGAACTTATCTCAATATCCTCCATCAGTGGCTGGTTTGGAAAACCTCCCACTTCATCAAAAAGTGAACGGCTGATAAAAATGCTCTGGTCCCCTGTGGCAATCTGAGTAAAACGGGATCGCCAATTCATCAGAGTTGCGATAACAGGGAACATCCAGTGCCCGCGTGCCAGGCGAACATCAAACCTTCCCCATATAAAGGAATCAGCATTCGATACTGCATCTAACAAGGCCTCTGCCGTTTTAGGCAGGAAAGTATCCACATGCTGAAACAGAAAAAGTTGCCCATTAGCAGCATTAGCTCCGGCATTCATCTGGTGAGCTCTTCCCGCTGACGTGATCAGGATACGATCAGCATAGGAAACTGATTTCTCAGGAGTACCATCAGAACTACCACCATCCACCACAATAACTTCATGCCCAGCATCACGGAATGGTTGCAGATGACGAAGAAAAGGTTCGATCGTCTCCGCCTCATTCAACACAGGAATAATTACACTTATCATGATTCGGCTACCCTTTTAATCCGCCAAGGCGCCACCACAACTGCTACCTTGTCCAGCGGTACAACCGTAACAGTGCTCACCAATCACAATCTCATCACCTTCAAGGTTCTCGTCCAGCAGGTCTGCCAGATAGGTTTCCGGACGATCTGATGCAATCAGCGGCATATTGAGCATCTGATTGAAATCACAATCAAATACCCGCCCCTGCCAATCGATACTGATCAGACTACGGCACATAACGCCCGCCAGATTCTGCTCTGAAAAATTATCCTTAAGCAGTTTCATATAATCATGGAACTGCCCTTTGGAGATCAGCATGCTGCCGAAGCGACTGATCGGCATATTGGTGATGGTCAGCAACTCATTGAACACAATGCCATGGGATTCTTTAAGCTCACGCTGATAATCCGCCTGCAGTCCGGCCTGAGCCGGTGGCAGAAAAGGTCCGCCGGGGTTATAAACAAGATTCAGTACCAGCCCGCTATCCGGCTGTCCGAAGCCCAGCTGATTTAACTTCTGCAGCGCGATAATGCTTTCAGCAAACACCCCTTTGCCACGCTGCTGTTCAACATTTTGCTCGGAATAACAGGGTAAAGAAGCCGTCACGATCACCTGCTGATCCGCCAGAAACTGAGCCAGATCCTCGTAACCCGGCTCATTCAGAATGGTCAGATTACAACGATCAATAACCTCAACGTTACGCTTACGGGCCTCGGTCACCAGATAACGAAACTCAGGATTCATCTCAGGTGCACCACCGGTCAGGTCCAGCACCTTAATCCCTTTTTTATCGATAAACGCCAGCACCTGATCAATGGTTTCCCGACTCATCAACTCGGTTCTCTTAGGGCCGGCATTCACATGACAATGTACGCAACTCAGGTTACACAAGTAACCTAAATTGACCTGAAGGATAGACAATTTGCCCCGAAAAATTCTTGGGAAATCAGTCTGTTCCAGCAGGGGACGGGTATCAAGCATAACGCATCCTCAGTTTGGTTTTTTTATTAGAACTCATTATAATGGCCGCACTTTCAAAATCAGTGCCTCAATAGCTCAGCTGGATAGAGCGTCCCCCTCCTAAGGGGAAGGCCGCAGGTTCGACTCCTGCTTGGGGCACCATCTCTTCCTCTCAGATTGAGACTAGCAATCCTTAGTTTCGATACCGCACAGTTGGTATGATCAGCAGATCATCATCTGTCATACCATACGCAAATAAGACTCTGACAGATTCAAATGGTATTTTTGGGACCTGTCTCAGCCAAAATTGATCTGTAACGGATCGTTTCAGTCACTCCTGTGTCATAATGATTCTGAAAGTTGGCTTTTGAAAAGGACTCCTGTGTTAAGAAAGCTGTATCTGACAATAACAAGAACTCTGCTTCTGACCCTGACAATTTTTGCGATTCTGACTCCTGAGGCTCTTGCCGCCCAGGAACAGACGGTTAACCGTGTCTACCTGCAATGGATGTTCTTTGTTACAGCCCTGATCGTCGTTATGGTTTACTGGAACCACCGCCTTTCTACGGAAGTGAAAACCCGCGAAACCACCAACCACCTGGCACAATCTTATCTGAGCATCATTAACCGCTATGTAATCACTTCACGAACGGATCTCAACGGCACCATTATTGATGTCAGCAAGGCTTTTTGTGACATCTCCGGTTACAGCCGGAATGAGCTGATCGGCAACAGTCATGGTGTTATTCGCCACCCACAAACAGACAACAGAGTTTACGAAGAGCTCTGGAAGACACTGACTCAGGGCAAGAGCTGGTCTGGGGAGATGTGCAATCGCCGTAAAGACGGCACCGCCTACTGGGTTGCCGCCTCAATTACCGCAGATTACGACCAGAATGGAAAAAAAACGGGTTATATCGCAGTACATCAGGATATTACCGACCACCGTATTGTCCGTGAACTCTCTCTTCGCGATCCCTTGACCGGCCTTTATAACCGTCGCCACTTCAACGAACTTTTTGAATCCATGCTGGAAGGCCAGCATCATCAAGCGACTCATATCGGTCTGATTCTTTTGGATATCGATCACTTTAAAAAGTTTAACGACACCTACGGGCATCAAAAGGGTGATACCGCACTGGCTCAGGTTGCCTTTTGTCTTGAAGAAGTTTGTATCCGACTGAATAAAGATGATGATAAAGCACAGGCCCATGCCTTCAGACTCGGAGGGGAAGAGTTTGCTCTACTAGCCCTGTTGGATGAGGAAGAGACCGAACAAGCCTCAGAAGCGATCAGACAACAGGTATTTGATCTGCAGATAGAGCACGTTAACAATGAAGGCTACGGCATGATGACCTGTTCTATGGGCTGCTATAGCGCCCCTATTAACAGACAGCTGACAACAGAACCTGACGAACTGTTCCGAATTGCAGACCAAGCTCTCTATCGCGCTAAAGATATGGGCAGAAACAGAACTGAATCCGCTAACACCCAGTCAGCGGATATCGAACTTTTCTAAAATTCCAGCACCCGCTGAGACAAACCTTACTCTACCGTTGGTGCAGGTTCTGTCGCATCCACAGCTCTCGGCCAAGCATAAAGAATTGCCTTGAGCAGGGTTGCCAGAGGAATGGCAAAGAAGATTCCCCAGAAGCCCCAAACGCCACCAAAAGCCAGCACCGCAACAATAATTGCCACCGGGTGGAGGTTCACTGCCTCTGAAAATAGCAAAGGTACCAGCACGTTTCCATCCAGCGCCTGAATCACACCGTACACCAGAATCATATAAAAGAAGGTATCGTTCAGACCAAACTGAAACATTCCGATCAGAACTACAGGCACAGTGACCACCGCCGCCCCGATATAAGGCACCAGTACCGACAACCCAACCAACATGCCCAATAGCGCTGAATACTGCACACCAAAAGCTACCAATCCCAGATAGGTCGCCACACCAACAATCACAATTTCAATAAACTTTCCGCGAATATAATTCGCCAACTGTTGATCCATTTCACGCCAGATACCGGTCATAAACACACGTTTTTCCGGGAGGTGGCTAACAAACCAGTTAATCAGCAGGTCCCGGTCTTTCAGCAGGAAGAACACCAGAATAGGCACCAGAACCAGATAAATCATGATCGCAAACAGATTAGGTACAGACGATAATGACAAAGACACCAGTTTTTGTCCCACCTGACCAACCTCAACAGCCGCAACACCGATCAACTCCTGCATCTGCTCCTGACTGATCAGGCTAGGGTATTGCTCCGGCAACAACAGTAGTAATTGTTGTCCGGCAGCAAGCATGCCGGGAAGCTCATCAATCAAAGCCATCAGCTGCCGCCAAACCAGCGGGAAAACCACTAAAACCAAAGCCGATAGCAAACTGACAAATACCAGAAATACCACCACAACAGCCAAGGTGAAAGGGACATGAATCTCTTCAAGTTTTCTGACAACGCCAGCCAACAGATAAGCCAGAACCACACTCGCTAAAAAGGGAGCCAGCATCGTGCCCATAAAGATGACAATGCTGAAACCACCAATGAGCAACAGAAAGAAAATAACCGCTTCTTCATCCGAGAAATAACGCTGTGCCCAGTAACGAGCCACATCTTTCATCGCCATGATGTTACCTATTCCCCTTTCCGGATACAGTAGAAAAACTCATCACCCTGATGCTCACGGCTCAGTAACTCATGGGGACTCTGGCGAATAAAAGCCTCAAAGTCCTCCCATGAACCAGCATCTGTCGCGACAACCTGAATCACTTCACCTGCCTGCATCGAATTAAGTGCTAACTTTGCCTTAAGCAGAGGCATCGGACAGTGCAGCCCTCTGGTATCCAGCTCTTGATCGATTGCTTGCGCCATTTGTACCCTCGGATTAACCGTCTGTTTTTATTGGAATCATGCCTTTAAAGAGCACGACAGATTAAAGGGGATCAGAGCTTAAAGTGCAAGATAATCCCGGTTACCTTTACTACCTTAACAGTCCTTAACTTTTGCATCAGAAACCGATGGGGTAACCTGTTGTCTTATCATAGGATTTTGTCACGACCTGGTTACTCATAGGCTTTATTTAAATGATGATTTTTGCCACTTACTCATCTTCACCGACGACAGGAATCTAATGTGCCGCTTCAATTGCCCCAGGTAGCCTGCCTCAGGCTCAAAACCATCGGACAACGGTGTCAAAAAAGCGTTCAGACCGCAGGTATCGGGTTACTACTGGCCGGATCAGTACTTTTCAGCACCCCACTTTTGGCAGAAACCGGGCAAAATGAACTACCCAGTATCGGTAGTGATCAACCTGACCGCATCACCAAAAACCGCGAATTTACTTTGGGCCGAGCCTGGTTGCGACAGTATCGGGCCAGTAGCCCCGTCATCTACGACCCTATCCTCCAAAGTTATCTGGAGAACCTTGTGGAAAAGCTGGCTGTCGAGGCCGATCTCTACGAACGTCGGCTAAACCTGGTTATCATTAATGCCAGAACAATCAACGCATTTGCCGTGCCCGGTGGAGTTATGGGGGTTCATAGCGCCCTTCTGTTAAAAGCAGAAGATGAAGATATGGTTGCCTCTGTGCTGGCTCACGAGCTCGCCCACCTAAGCCAACGTCACTACGCTCGACGTAAAGGCAGTGCCGAAGACCAAAGCCTGCCACTACTAACCGCAATGCTTACAGGGCTGGTACTCAGCGCCAACGGCCACACTCAGGCTGGTGTTGCCGCTATTGCCAGTTCTCAGGCTGCAGCTATTCAAAACCAGCTGCAGTTCAGCCGTCTTCATGAGCAGGAGGCCGATGCGGTTGGCTTCCGGGTGTTGAAAGATGCCGGTTTTGACAGTAGCGGCATGGCCCGCATGTTTGAACTACTGCAGGCTGAAGCACGAACCAACGGCGGTAATGCCCCCGAATTTTTACTCACCCACCCCCTAACCCAAAGCCGTATCGCTTTTGCTAAAGAGCGGGAGCGGGATACCGACCCCAAAGCCTTCTACAGCAATCTGGAATTTCAGCTAATTCGGGTTCGGGCGCTCCTGCATCAGACCCAGGCAAAAGACCGCCCTGTTGCCCTGACGGCATTACTGAAGAAGGTTCCCGACAGCATGAAGGAACCTGTAAAACTCTATGCGGATATTCTGAATGCACTGGATCAGGGTAAACCCGAAACCGCCAGACAGCTGGCGGAACAGTTAGCCCTGCAACCCGACCACCTTTATTTCAGACTCCTGACCGCCAAAGTACTTGTTGCCATCGGTCAAAGCGACCAAGCCTTTGATCTTCTTAACGCCCAGCTAAAAGAAACACCCGATAAGATGGCAGTAAAAGCCTTTATCGCCCAAATCTACCTCAATGCCGGCAAGACGGCTGAAGCTGTCGAAGCCTTTAAAACATTGAGTAAAGAACGACCGGAAGACCCCTGGGTTTGGCAGCAATTGTCTAAAGCAGCCACAGATGCCAAAGACCTGCTAACCGTATACAAAGCCAATGCAGAGTTCCATCAGCTGACCGGTGATATTCCACACGGTGTAAAAGAGCTGAAACTGGCCCGGGAGTACGCCAGTAATGATCCGATCGAATTTGCCCGAATCGATCACCGCATCAAAGATCTGGAAACTCTTTACAAGGAGCTGGATTTCAACCGCTGATGCTTCTGTAAAATAATACGCCCCAACAACAGGTACAAAAAAGCCCGATATTCATCACGAATAACGGGCTTTCTTCAGAGCCGTATACAGAGCTTATTTAGCCGCCGTAAACTGCAGCATTCGGGTCAGTGGACGCATCGCTTTTTCACCCAGCTCGGCATCAACAAACACTTCCTGGTCACCAGTCTCCAGCACATGAACCAGTGATTCCAGTTCATTCATTGCCATCCACGGGCAGTGTGCACAACTACGGCAGGTCGCACCGTTACCAGCGGTCGGTGCTTCAAGGAAGGTTTTCTCAGGGCACAGCTGCTGCATCTTGTAGAAAATGCCCCGATCCGTCGCCACGATAAAGGTGCTGTTATCCATCTCTTTAGCCGCATTGATCAGCTGGGAGGTCGAACCCACCACATCAGCAATATCGACGACAGCTGCCGGTGACTCCGGGTGAACCAGAACCGCTGCATCCGGATAAACCTTTTTCAGGTCCAGCACACCCTTAGCTTTAAACTCTTCATGCACGATACAGGCACTGTCCCACAGAATCATATCTGCGCCGGTTTTGTTCTGCACATAGCCACCAAGGTGCTTATCCGGTGCCCAGATGATCTTTTCGCCTTTGTCTTTCAGGTGTTCAACCACCTGCAGGGCGATACTGGAGGTCACCACCCAGTCGGCACGGGCTTTGACTGCCGCCGAAGTATTGGCATAAACCACGACGGTTCGGTCCGGATGCTGGTCGCAGAAAGCACTGAACTCATCCACAGGACAACCCAGATCCAGAGAGCAGGTTGCTTCCAGCGTTGGCATCAGCACACGCTTTTCCGGGCTTAGAATCTTAGAGGTTTCACCCATAAACTTAACACCGGCAACCACCAGTGTTTTCGCATCATGATTAGCACCGAAACGAGCCATTTCCAGAGAATCCGCCACGCAACCACCCGTCTCTTCCGCCAGAGCCTGAATCTCATGGCTACAGTAGTAGTGGGCCACAAGAACCGCATCCTGCTCTTTCAGAAGCTGCTTGATACGTGCAGTAAGCTCTGCTTTTTTCTCGGCGCTCAGTTCTTCCGGTGCCCCCAAATTGGACAGGTGTTCCCGAACCAGTGCCTGGTCTGCTTGCATAGTCATGGGCTGGATTCAACTCGTCTATAGATGTCAGCTGCCTTAGGGGATTTTCCTGGAATTCCGACCAGACAAAACCCATCGTCAAAACAGCAAAATCAAACAAAAAAGGATGGCTGCGAATTTTAGCACAAAATCC
This sequence comes from Oceanospirillum sp., assembly GCF_982874595.1. Lineage (NCBI taxonomy): Bacteria > Pseudomonadati > Pseudomonadota > Gammaproteobacteria > Oceanospirillales > Oceanospirillaceae > Oceanospirillum > Oceanospirillum sp. Next base: position 77,838 of record NZ_CEYNZH010000003.1, read on the forward strand.
GGGGGACAGATGAAGCTTTCAACTGCCTTAGCGCCTTTTACTGCGAAAAGTAGCTGTGGATAAAATAATGTGCAGGAAAATTCAGGGCAAAAAAAATCCCGCATTAAATGCGGGATTTTTTAGAATCTGGTGGGTCGTATAGGATTCGA
>NZ_CEYNZH010000003.1:78086-156938 GCF_982874595.1 Oceanospirillum sp.
ACCTATGACCAATTGGTTAAAAGCCAACTGCTCTACCGACTGAGCTAACGACCCACAACTCACTGACAATATAAACCATAGTTTAAAATCAGCAAGTTAGGAAAGTTGAATTGGTGGGTCGTATAGGATTCGAACCTATGACCAATTGGTTAAAAGCCAACTGCTCTACCGACTGAGCTAACGACCCATTCAACTTGGGGCGCATTATACGCAGCTTTTCAGGATGCGCAACCCCTTTTTTTAAACTCTTTTTCGTTTTTTATCAGAAACTTAATTCGAACGCTGGTTCTTATTTACGTTACGAATTGCACGGGTCTTTTTACGCTGTCGTTCGATACGGTCTCGGTTATCGATACTGTCGCGCACACGGCGCTTTTCCAGTCCCGCCATCTCAGACAGCTGATCAATTTCCTGCTGCGTCAGCTCGATCCACTCACCGGCACGGGCACGCTTATCCAGGAAGATACTGCCATAACGCACACGTTTCAGACGGCTTACGGTCAGCCCCTGAGACTCCCACAGACGACGAACCTCACGGTTGCGGCCTTCCATAATCACAACATGGAACCAGGTGTTGATACCTTCTCCGCCGAATTCCTGTACATCGGTGAAGTTCGCCATGCCATCTTCCAGCATCACACCTTCCACCATCGCCTTAACATGCTCAGGTTTCACATCACCCATCACACGTACCGCGTACTCACGCTCAATCTGCTGAGACGGGTGCATCAGGCGGTTCGCCAGTTCACCATCAGTGGTAAACAACAGCAGACCACTGGTGTTGATATCCAGACGACCAATGGAGATCCAACGCTCACCTTTCAGCTTCGGCAGACGATCAAATACGGTACGACGACCCTGCGGATCGTGACGGGTACACAACTCACCTTCCGGTTTGCTGTACATGATCACACGACGCGGTACTTCTTCTTCCGCCACCAGTTTCACCAGACGACCATGAACGGTCACGCGGTCGTTGATAGAAACACGGTCACCCAGTTTCGCCGTCTGGCCATTAATGGCCACTTCACCGGTCTCGATCAGGCGTTCCATTTCACGACGGGAACCCATACCGGTACGGGCCAGAACTTTTTGCAGTTTTTCAGTTTTTACTTCGTTGATATCTTTCACAGAATTAACCTTTTATTCACTATCCGGTATCGGTGGCTGTTCTTCCGCCGATACAACTTGTCTTGTTTCATCATCCGGTGCCGTTTCAGAAACCACACCCGCAGAATTGCTATCTTCGGCCCCTGCAGCATCTGGCACATCGACCTGCCCTGCCTTTTGGTTCATTCGTTCATCAAAACGCTGGCTCAGTTCCGAAAAAGTAAGAATCTCCGGCAGATTATCCAGATCCACATCTGAGCCTTCGCTCTCATCATCGTCATCTTCCTCGTTAGCAGTCAGCCCCTGAGCTTCCATTTCCGCCCGGGCCTCCTCCATCATCTGACGACGCTTCTCTTCCTGAGCGGCCAACATTCGGGCTTCTTCATCAGCAATCGCCTGCTGCTGCTCTTCCTGCATGCGGTCACCCAGTTCCCGAATCTCGTTCAGGGTCGGCAACGCATCCAGTGTTTTCAGATTAAAGTAATCCAGAAAATGTCGGGTGGTGGCGTACATCGCCGGACGACCCGGCACATCGCGGTAGCCCACAACACGCACCCACTCACGCTCCACCAGTGTCTTCATAATAGAACTACTGACACTGACACCACGAATCTCTTCAATATCCCCACGGGTTACCGGCTGGCGATAAGCGATCAGTGCTAAGGTTTCCAGCAGGGCACGGGAATACTTTTGCGGACGCTCCGTCCAGAGACGGGCGATACGTTTGGCATGTTCTTTACGGGCCTGAATACGCCAGCCACTGGCCACTTCAACCAGTTCAATACCACGACCCTGATAATCATCAGCCAGTTGGCGCAGAACATCCTTCAGCACACCTTTGGCAGGACGCTCAAAGTCATCAAACAACTCGGCGATCTGATCCAGCGCCAGCGGCTGATCCGATACCATCAATACCGCTTCAATAACGGGTTTCAGCTGCTCAGTTTTCATCCGTTACCTCTTCAGGGGCAGCGCCTTCAAAGGCGGCTCCATCATCCTCTTCAATATCGTCTTCCGTTTCGGCTTCGCTCTCTGTACCCGCCTCCGTCAGAATTCGGGAGCGGACATGAATCGGGCTGAAGGGTTCGTTCTGAACCAGTTCAATCGAGCGGGCTTTGATCAGTTCCATGATCGCCAGAAAGGTCACCACCACGCCCATGCGCCCCTCGTCCAGGGTAAAGAGACTTTCAAAGGGATAGAACCTGTCTTCGGTGAGCGATTCCAGAATCTGACTCATGCGCTCACGGGTCGACAGCGGCTCCATCTCAATATGGTGATGAGTCTGCAGCTCAGCCCGCTGAACCACCTGCGCCATCGCCATCAGAATCTCCTGAAGATCCACCTCCGGCGGCGCGCGGTACACCTCAAACTCAGGTGCAGCCAGCTGAACTGGGGTCACATCCCGCTCAACACGGGGCAGGGCATCCAGTTTTTCCGAGGCATCCTTTAACTGCTCGTACTCCTGCAGGCGGCGCAACAGCGTAGCCGTAGGATCCTCTTCATCCTCTTCTGTATCCTCATGATGCCGGGGCAACAGACTGCGGGATTTAATCTCCGCCAAAAGCGCGGCCATCACCAGATACTCACCGGCCAGTTCGATCTGTAGCTCGCGCATCAGATCCACATATTCCATGTACTGACGGGTGATCTCCGCAACATTGACACTGAGAATATCCAGATTCTGACGACGGATCAGATACAGCAGCAGATCCAGTGGGCCTTCAAAGGCTTCCAGAAAAACCCGCAGGGCTTCCGGTGGAATATAGAGATCCTGCGGCGGCTCGGTAACGGTTTCATCACCGATACGCGCCCAAAAATCCAGCTGTTCCGGTTCAACGGCTATAGACACAGGCTCAACACTCCCTGTTTAACGTTTACAGCCCTAACCCTCTGATGACAGACGGCAAAAAGCCTCAGCGGCTTAAGCTGATCATCATTCACAGGTGCTGAAAAAAAGTGTCTGTTGCAGTCAACCATCTCGGCCGTCTGTCTCCCGGTGATATGCCGCTTTGTCAGCCGAAGGTCGTTAAGGCTGAAAGGCAGATTGAAGAAGTAAATCTATAAATACGCAGCGCTGCATTCTAGCACACAAAAAGGCTCCGACCAGTTCATGTATTCAGCCTGATAATGAAAAAAACCCGTCACCAAAGATCCGCTGGCACGGGGCTTTTACGCATAAGGGAGATGCAAACCGGATATTTTTTACCAACAACGTCTGCTAACCGTTTGACCCTGCAGGAAAAAGTTTCGATCTATCGGCCAGCCTCAGGATTCAAATACGGTGACATCCCCTTTGCCCACACGGATGATCTCTGGTGGCATTTCACGAACATCCACCACAGAAGTCACTTCCATAGAACAGGCTCCACCATCAATGATCAGGTCCAGCGCGTGTTCCAGTACATCACGAATCTCATAGGGATCGGTCTGGGGATGCTCGTCTTCCGGCAGAATCAGGGTGGTACTCATAATCGGCTCACCCAAATGCTCCAGCAGCGCCAGCGTGATGGCGTGCTCAGGAATACGGACACCGATGGAGCGGCGCTTAGGATGCAGCAGCAGACGCGGTACTTCCGTCGTTGCATGCAGGATAAAGGTATAAGGTCCCGGCGTATGAGACTTCAGCAGCCGGTACAGGGTGTTATCCACCTTGGCATAGGTCGAGATATCTGACAGATCACCGCACACCAGTGTGAAGTTATGCTTCTGATCCAGCTGGCGGATACGCTTGATGCGTTCCACCGCTTTCTTGTCGCCCAGATGGCAACCCAGTGCGTAGCCGGAGTCCGTGGGATAGGCAATCACACCGCCTTTACGAATAATCTCAACCGCCTGACGGATCAGACGTTCCTGAGGATTATCCGGATGAATCTGAAAAAATTGGCTCATGGTCACATCCTCATCAATCGTTTCTTTGCTCTGAACTCTTATGCCTTGCGGGGCTGAACAGGCTCATCCTGCCACAACATCCAGACAGGGTTAACCGTCTCCGGCAGATGATTGGTTTTACCCGGCTTCTGCCACTGGTTCAGAAAATGGAAGTCACTACCAACACTGGCCGCCAGATCATACTCTTTTGCCAGCTGCGCCATATAGTTGGTCTGATCCCGGGACTGCTGAGAGCCGGAGACCACCTCCATCGCATCACCACCTGCGTCTTTAAAGGCTTTCAGCAGCGCGCGGCGTTTCATATTAGTCATTTTGTAGTGCAAAGGATGAGCCACGACAGCAACACCACCAGCGGCTTTAATCCACTCTACAGCTTTTTCCACCGTCGGCCAGAGGCTTTTCACATCGCCTTTCTTTCCGGCACCCAGATACTTCTTAAAGGCTTCCGGCATAGTTTCAACCACACCTTCATCCACCAGCACCTGAGCAAAGTGAGGACGGCCCAGCTCCGCACCTTTCGCCACCGCTTCAGCCTTTTGCAGAAAGTTTTCCACACCTAAAGAACTGAGTTTTTCGGCAATAATCTCCGCTCGTTTCTGACGCGCCGCCTGCTGCTCTTTCAGGCCATCTACCAAAACCGGATTATCGATATCCAGATTCAGACCAACAATATGTACATTGCAGCCACTCCAGGTGGTTGAGATCTCAACACCTGCGATCAGACCGATACCCGCAGCCTCAGCCGCCTGACGGGCTTCAGGAATACCCTGGACCGTATCATGATCCGTCAGCGACAGAGTGTGTACACCTTCGCTGGCAGCCAACTGTACCAGCTCAGTGGGCGATAAGCGCCCGTCAGAGCAGGTAGAATGGCTGTGCAGATCAAATCCGGACCAATATGCGTTCATGGAAAACCTTTTGCAGAAAAAACACTCAAAATATCTCAGTTCTGTCCCAATCTGATTTCCGGCTTATAAAGCACAGCAGGCAGACATCGAACAGACACTTATTTGGGGGCATCGCTGTAAAATAACAGCCCAACATGCGAAGATTGCCCAAACTTAAATCCCCGCGATGTTCTGACAGAACCCGGGAATATCTGCTTAACGTCATAATCGTTAAGCTCAATAACCGAGTATGAAAGACTCCGTCTGATAACACCATGAAATTACTCTTAGATTTTTTCCCGATCGCCATCTTCTTTGGGGTTTACCACTATACCAAGGATATGATTCTGGCTACCGCTGTTCTGATTCCGGCAACGATTATTCAGATCGCTATCTCCTGGTTTAAAACCCGGAAGATTGAAAAGATGCATATCGTCACCCTGGTGCTCATCATTGTCATGGGTGGCGCAACGGTACTACTGCAGGATAAAAGCTTTATTCAGTGGAAACCGACCGTGGTGAACTGGCTGTTTGCCGGTGCCTTTCTGGGCAGCTACGTGATCGGCAAGAAGCCACTGATCCAGCGTATGATGGAAAGCCAGATCAGCCTGCCCTCAGCTCAGTGGAACACCCTGAACGCCTACTGGATCATCTTTTTTCTGGCCATGGGTGGCATCAACATCGCTGTGTTCACCTTCTACAGTGAAGAGACCTGGGTAAACTTTAAGCTGTTCGGCATGCTGGGGCTGACACTGGCATTTATTATTATTCAGGGTATCTGGTTGGCAAAACATATTAAAACCGACGACGATGCTTCGGATAGCACGACTACCGACACCAGCAACAAAGAACTCCCTTAATTATTCTGAGCCGAATCCCAGAGATTCGGCCATCGCAAGAGACTGAGGAATACAATCCATGCTTTACGCATTTATCTGTCAGGACAAAGAAGGCACTCTGACCCAGCGTATGGAAGCCCGTCCGGCACACCTTGAGCGTCTGCAGAAACTGCAGGATGAAGGTCGCCTGATTCTGGCAGGCCCACACCCGGCTATCGACAGTAACGATCCCGGCGAAGCAGGCTTTACCGGTAGCCTTGTGGTCGCTGAGTTTGCATCTCTGGAAGATGCACAAAGCTGGGCTGATGCTGATCCTTACTTTGCGGCTGGTGTTTACGAGAAAGTAACCGTTAAGCCGTTCCGCAAGGTTCTGCCATAAACCGGCAATCGGCGGCTTCGCCTGAGCAGGAAAAAGCCCGTCAAAAAGGCGGTCAAAAATACTTTACAGAAGTCTGTTTTCTAACCGACTGAAAAAGCAGAAAATTCAAAAACGGGTTTGCAATTTGCGCCCGTTTTTGCATTCCGGGCCTTTGTTATAACTGCATGAATTTCTGACGATTTTTGACTTTTCCAACAGTTTCTGTGGATAACTTTGTGGATCTAAGCAGGATACCCAGCGCAAACGGTTGCACGGTATAGCAGAGCCTCAGATTGTCTATTTTTTAACCATTTTTATGATCATCACTTTCTCAGAATAAGCTAGTGTCGCTTTCTCAGGCAGCAGCACAAAATAGTTACTAACGGCACAGTTACCAACAGCGCAAACCTACCACATCCGGATCACACCTCTATGGCTAACAATCACTACCAGACCCTGAACCACGCCGAGCTTAACTGGGATGAAAACCAGCTGCCGATCTCTCAGGCTTTTGATGATGTTTATTTCTCTAAAGCCAGTGGTCTGGATGAAACCCGCTATGTCTTTCTGCAGCACAACCGTCTGACGGAACGCTGGCAGGATGCTGAGTTTAGCCAGCGTCCTTTTGTGATCGCCGAAACCGGATTCGGCACCGGCCTCAACTTCCTCTGCGCCTGGCAGGCGTTTGAACAGTTCGCCCCAAAAGATGCCCGCCTGCACTTTGTTTCTGTGGAAAAGTTTCCCCTGAGCTTTGATGACCTTAAGCAATCCCTCAATCTCTGGCCGGAACTGAAACCGCTGGCGGATCAGCTGATCGAGGCTTATCCCCTGCCGATCCCCGGCAGCCACCGCCGTCACTTTGATAATGGCCGTGTACAGTTGACCTTGCTGCAGGGGGATGCCAGCGAATGTTTTTCTGGCCTTGAAGCGACTATCGATGCCTGGTTTCTGGACGGCTTTGCACCGGCGAAAAACCCGGAGATGTGGACACCGGAGCTGTTTCAGGCGATCCGCCGTTTAAGCGATCACGGCACCACAGTGGCCACCTTTACCGCCGCCGGTATCGTGCGCAACGGTCTGAAAGCAGCCGGTTTTGAAGTGAAAAAGGTGAAGGGCTTTGGCCGCAAACGCCATATGGTTTGCGGTGAGCTGATTCTGGATGCCGAGGGCAACGCGGTGCAAAGCGTTAATCCGGCACCGGATGTGATTCCCGTAGAGCCTTTGCCGCTGGCAACCCCATGGCAGGAGACACCCTGGTTCCGCCTGCCTGAAAACAGCCGTCAGCAGAAGGCGCAACATATCGCCGTGATCGGTGCCGGTATCGCAGGCAGCACCACCGCCTTTGCACTGGCGCAGCAGGGCTTTCAGGTCAGCCTGATCGAACAGCACGACAGCGCAGGACAGGAAGGCTCCGGCAACCGTCAGGGTGTGCTCTATATTAAGCTGGGCACCGAACCCTCTGCCCACAGCCGTTTCTATCTGAGTGGCTTTGAGTTCTCACGCCACTATTTTACGGCCTTACAGAACCGGCTGGCTCAGACCGATTTTAGCCAGCTTATCTGGCAACCCTGTGGCGTGCTGCAGCTGGCTCATACCGAGAAAGAGGTGAAGCGCCAGCAGAGCTTTATGGCGCGTAATCAGTTCCCGGAGCAGCTGCTGCAGGCGGTGACCGCAGAACAGGCGTCTGAACTGAGCGGCACCACCCTGCACCAGAGCGGCCTCTGGTTTCCACAGGCAGGCTGGGCACGACCGAACCTAATCTGCCAGCATTTGAGCCAGCACGACCATATCCGTCTGATCACAGGTCAGTTTGTGGATAAGCTGCAGACGACGGAAACCGGCTGGCAGCTGCTGGATCAGACAGGTAACGAAATCTTAACCGCCGATCAGGTGGTGATCGCCTGTGCCGCCAGCGCCAAACACTTCGATCAGACCGCGTGGCTCCCCACCAAAGCGATTCGCGGCCAGACCACTTATCTGGCCACGCAACCCGAAACACCGGAACTGAACACCGTGATATGCCACGAGGGTTATATCGCCCCCGCCATCGACAATACCCTGTGTCTGGGTGCCAGCTTTAACCTGAAGGATGAAGAAACCGAACTGCGCGACAGCGACCAGCAGCACAACCTTGAGCTGATGCAGCAGACGATGCCGCAGTTTTCCGACCAGCTGGCCGCAACCGGAGTCGATACCGAAACGCTGAACGGCAAAGTGGGTTTCCGCTGCGCCAGCCCCGACTATGTGCCCCTGACCGGCCCGGTTCCAGTTTATGAGACGATGCTGGAGCGCTTTACCCTGCTGCGCCATGACGCCACGAAAGTGCCTGATGAGCTGCCACAATATTACGACGGTCTCTGGCTCAACACAGGGCACGGCTCCCGAGGCCTTGCCAGTGCGCCGCTGTGCGCTGAAGTGCTGGCCGGTTATATTGCCGGACAACCCATGCCGCTTGAGCGCGAACTGATCAACGCCCTGCAGCCCAGCCGCTTTATTATTCGCGGCCTGATTCGTGGTCGTCTGTAAGACCAAGTTATGACATCAGAAACAGGGACAGTCGCCATACAACTAGGGCTGATTGTTTTAGCCCTCGCCGCTGTACTGAGTATCCTGATCGGCAGCTTACGGGCGGGCATCTCCCCGATGCCCAGCTCCCGCAAAGCCCATAAGGCTGTCTTATCCCTGCTTGAGCAGAACAGAAACGTCGATAACGGACGCGGCCTGACCCTGATCGATTGTGGCTCCGGCTGGGGGCATCTGGTCTTCCAGCTCGCCCGCCGTTATCCCGAGGCGAAAGTGATCGGCTACGAACTCTCCTTTATCCCCTGGCTGGTCAGCCGTCTGCTAGGTCGCTTTTTGCTGTTAGATAACCTGATAATCTACCGGAAGAGTTTTATGGACAGGGATCTGCCGGTGCCTTTAGGTCAGGGTGATCTGCTTTTTACCTATCTCTACCCAAAAGGCATGGCAAAGCTTGCGGATCGTCTTAAGGAGCACGCTGCAAAGCGACCCGAAGCCAACATCCGGTCTCAGCAACTGATCAGCATCTGCTTTGCCCTGCCGGGGGTTGAAGCGGAAGAGCGGCAGATTCTGACGGATCTTTACCGAACTCATATCTACCGCTACGCACTGAATCGTTAGCCCCCGCAACAGGATTCAGCCTCAGACATCAAGAAAACGGATTGGCTTACCTTTTGGTTTACCCATAAGCCGTTCATCCCGAACCACCAGTTCGCCAGCAACAACCGTATGAATAGGCCAACCTGTTACGGTTTTACCATCGTAAGGACTCCAGCCGCTACGACTGGCAATCCAATCATTACGGATCACCCGCCGGGCCTTCAGATCGACCAGAGTCAGATCAGCATCATAACCCAGGGCGATACGCCCCTTACCCTCCATGCCAAAAATTCGGGCAGGTCCGGCACTGGTCAGATCCACCAGACGCTGAAGCGTAAGACGCCCGGCATTCACGTGATCCAACATCACCGGCAGCAAAGTCTGCACACCGGTCATACCACTGGGCGAATCCGGGTAAACACCAGCTTTCTCCTCACGGGTGTGGGGTGCATGATCACTGCCGATTACATCCACTACACCGCTGTTAATCCCTTGCCAGAGTGCATCCTGATGTCTTTTATCCCTGACCGGTGGGTTCATCTGAGCCAAACTACCTAACTGCTGATAACAATCAGGTGCCTGCATCGTCAGGTGATGCGGTGTTACCTCTACCGTAATTCGCCATTTATGATTGGCCAGAAAGGCGATCTCTTCCGCTGTAGACACATGCAGCACATGCAGGCGACGTCCGATATCTTCTGCCAGGGCTACAATACGCTGAGTTGCATGAAGAGCACTGGTGACATCACGCCAAAGCGGGTGAAGGCAAACATCCTGGCTCTCCTCAACAAGGTGTTTTCGTGCTCTGAGTCGGGCCTCATCTTCTGCGTGCACTGCCATTCGCCGACGCCCGTGCGTCAGAATACGGCGCAGAATGGTATCGTCATCGGCTAAAAGGTCACCGAAAGAGCTTCCCATAAAGACCTTAACCCCGGCACATCCCGGCAGGGTTTCCAGCTCGCTCAACTGTTCTGCATTAACCGCGGAGCCCCCAATGTAGAAGGCATAGTTACACCAGGCTTTCTCCTTTGCCGCATCCAGCTTAGCCTGCAGATCCTCCGCCCAAAGCGTCAGAGGATTGGTATTGGGCATCTCGAAAACAGAAGTGACTCCACCCAGCACAGCCCCAAGGGTGCCAGCCTCAATATCTTCTTTATGGGTCAGTCCCGGCTCACGAAAATGTACCTGACTATCCACCACACCCGGCAGCACGTGAAGTCCATCGGCCTGAATGACCGTATCGGCCTGCCACTTACCAGCCAACGGCCCAAGCGCGACGATACGACCATCGCGACAGGCTACATCGATTCGTTCGGCACCATTTGGAGTCATAACGCTGCCGCCACATATCAGAAGATCAGCTGAGCGGATTAGGGTTTCATCAGAAGTATCACAGTTCATTCCAGATCTTCCTGTAACCCTGAACGAGATCATTGTTAGTCCGGGCTACGTCTTCGGAAAACTCACTGGCCGAGACTGAAACCTGAGACAATTGTGAGAGATCGGTTTTAGCGCCGATCTGCATGCAGGACTGCACGTAAAAACCCGGGGGCAAGTGACAGTCATCCACAACAGCGTTGTGGCGGACGACACATTTGTCATCCACGGTGCAGTTAAAAAGCACACTGTTAAAACCGATAAAAACGCCACTGCCAACATTACAGGGGCCGTGAACAATAGCCCGGTGTGCGATAGAGGTACGCTGGCCTATGGTGACCGGAGCACCGGACTTGGAATGAATAACAACACCATCCTGAATATTGGAGTGAGCCCCGATAATAATCGGTTCAATATGCCCTTCGTTGTCCATCTCATCCGCTCTGATCACTGCATAAGGGCCGATAAAGACATTCTCTTCCACCACAACCAAACCACATAAAATAGCGGTCGGGTCCACAAATGAGCTGGGATGAACCACAGGTCGATCACCTCTGGGATTTTTTCGAATCATGAAATCTGTACCTCAGGTCAGGGATAGCAGGAGACTATGCGCTTTTGGTAAAAGCGACGGCATCGTGAGGATGCAGGCTTTCCAGATGCCGGACATGCACGGTCACGCCGGGATAGTCATCACGAAGCGCATGCTGTATGCGTCTGGCAGCATCTTCGACGTACATCAGATTCTGACCATTCAGCAAGGCAAATGCCTGCTCATCAGCCCGCTTCACAGCGGTTTGCACCGGTGTCGCCAGTGCCGCTTCGATGTGATCAATCAACCTCATCAGCCCCAGAGATTCCTGATCAGAAGGAATACCGATCTGAACACGGGCTTCACTGCGCTGGCTATGGGGTGTGGCATAGGTTCCGTGCTCTTCCAACCAGGCCGCTACGGATTCAGGGCTCACCTTACTGCCGGAAAAGGCCTCCCTGAAGTTTCGTGCGATCAGCTGGCGAGCCAGCGCAGCTGAACAGGGACAGGTGGATGAATAGTCCACCTGAACATCGGCTCTGAGGGAAAAAACACCCCGAACCAACAGAGCATTCAGCCTTACCGGATAAGCTTTCCAACCCGCCAGTTCCGGTGTGCTCAGCGCCGTTCTTCTGGCCAGCAGCTTAAACTCGATACCGAGGCGCGCACTGTCTGTGCCGCAATCCTGATGACTGGCGATCATCTGCTGAAGTAGTTGCCGGATTTCCAATGGATTCACCAGTGAGGTCTGAGCAAAAGAATCCAGCATCCGGTAGAGGCGGGACATATGAATTCCCTTAACCGTGACCGCGGGCAAATTAACCTGTGCATCCACTAAAGCGTGAACCGAACCAGCGCAACCGGCTTCTGACAACGCAAGCGGTATATCAATACCGCTCATGCCAACCCATTCCAGAGGTGAGTGAATATTTGATACTTGGTGACGTGCCACATCGGGCAGTTCCTGATTCATGCTATGCCTTAATTTTTCAGAGCAGCTTGTTTCGAACGATTAAAGGAATTCCGGATGATTAACAGCGATTAACGGCACTGTTCGAGGCTGGTCATCAGTCGTCTGAGTAGCTTGGTGTAGTGGCCTGACGCATCGTTAATATCGACACCCAGGGGATCCATGACACCCAGCGTTTTGACCTCTGTATCGCCAAAAATTGTATCCAGCATGCGAGGGTTGTATTGAGGTTCAGTGAAGGCGCAGCTTACATTTAGCGCTGCAACCCTGTTCTGGATTTCCCGGACCCGAGCCGGCCCCGGATCGGTTGCATCCAACAATGAGATCGCTCCTGCAGCAACCAGATTAAAACGACGCTCAAAATACTGGTAGGCATCATGGAAAACGATAAAGTTGATTGTTCCCAGTTTTTCCGCACGGACGGTAAGCTCTTCAATCAGTTGATCCAGCGAGGCCTTCAGTTTTGCCGCATTGGCCAGATACTGTTCGCGGTGATCCGGGTCTACACCGGACAACTCTCGCGCAATAATATCGGCCCAGACTTTCGCATTAACCGGATCTAACCAGGCATGGGGGTCATAGACACCATGATGATGATCGTGGTGATCTTCTGACTTGCCCTCATGATCGCCGGCTTCGTGATGCGCCTGTTCATCATGGTGTTCCTGCTCATCATGGTGCCCCTCATCGTTATGAGGTTCGTTGTCATCATGATGATGAGCTTCAAAGGTGGCCCCTTCTCTGAACCGATGACGAAGCGTCTCAGGCTGCTCCATTAAGGCGACCTTGCGTGCATCCGGAGACAAACTCTCCAGAGAGCCTTCCAGCCAGGGTGTCAGATCTTCACTGATCCAAAAAACCAGATCAGCCTCTGACAATGACCGTGCATCTGAGGGCCGTAGCGAGTAACGATGAGGAGACGCCTCTGGCTGAACCAGAAGCTCAGGTTTTCCGACACCTGCCATAACCTGAGTAACTAAAGAGTGTAAAGGAGCGATATCAGCAACAACTTTTGGGGATGAAGCCCATGAATTGAATGCCAGAAAGCTCAGCACAATGCCGGTATAAACGGATAAATGTCGCATTAACTTTTCCTTTGGAATATTTGGCTTAGACGTGACCTATTAAATGTTATGTTATAACATAACATTTGATTTGAATACCTGCCTGAACCCGGTAGCAGGCAGTTAATTCCAAACAAACATCATCCGCCAAACCTGATAAGGGTGCTTAATGCTGATCGAAGCCCGGAATCTCGACATACAAATTGGCCAGAAAGCTATTCTGCAGGGCATCAACCTGACGATCGAACAAGGCCAGATCATCACGATCATAGGCCCGAATGGTTCTGGAAAGTCCACGCTTCTCAAGGCTCTTATCGGAGCCCTGCCACCATCACAGGGGAAAATTATAAGATCCCCCAACCTGTCCATTGGCTACGTTCCCCAGCGGCTGCATATTGATCAGACACTCCCCTTAACCGTGAAGCGATTTCTGAATTTACCTCTCAAATTCTCCAGCGCACAGACCGAAGACGCAATCAGAGATGCGGGTATAGCGAGCTACATGAATCAGCAGATTCACAGCCTTTCCGGTGGACAGTTGCAGCGTGTTCTGCTCGCCAGGGCACTATTAAACAATCCGAATCTCTTACTGCTTGATGAACCAACACAGGGTCTGGATCGCAAGGGCACTGCCGATTTCTATCGTCGACTGGAGCTTCTGCGACAGAAATTAAACTGCGCCATCATCCTGGTGAGCCATGACTTGCTGGTGGTCATGCGTCAGTCAGATCGGGTGATCTGTATTAATGGACATATCTGCTGTCAGGGCGCACCGGAAGAGGTCGGCAGCTCGGAAGCATTTCGTGAACTCTTCGGCATTGAGGATGATGTCGATTCCCTTGCGCTCTACAAACACCATCCCTTAAATCAGACACAGGAAACCCGTCATGCTGGATGATTTTCTGATTCGGGCAGCTCTGGCAGGTATCGGAGTATCACTGGCAGCAGCCCCTCTGGGTTGCTTCATTGTATGGCGACGTATGGCGTACTTTGGCGATGCCACCGCACATGCCGCCATGCTGGGTGTGGCTTTGTCCCTGACCTTCTCCACCCCCATTTTTTCAGGCGTGCTTCTGGTCGCTCTTCTGATGGCGGTCAGCGTCTCACTTTTAAGTGGCCGAAGTTATGCCATGGATACTCTGTTGGGTGTCATGGCACACTCCGCGCTGGCCGTGGGACTGGTGGCCGTTTCTTTTTTGGATGGCATACGCATTGATTTAATGGCGTATCTGTTCGGCGATATTCTAGCGGTTGGTAAAACAGATCTGATCATTATCTGGGGCGGCGCTCTTCTCGTGCTACTCATGGTGGGCTACCGCTGGTCTTCAATTCTTCTGGCAACGCTTAACCCGGATCTGGCATTGGCAAGCGGCATTTCTCCCCGCCGGGAGCAACTGGTGCTGACACTCTCCCTGGCCATTGTGGTGGCTGTCGCGATCAAAGTGGTCGGTATTCTTTTAATCGCTTCACTGCTGATTATTCCTGCAGCGACCGCCCGCCCCTTCAGCCGAAACCCTGAAACCATGGCGATACTGGCCTGCGTCTTTGGCGTGATTGCCAATATCAGCGGCCTGGTATTTTCCTATCAGGCAGATTCCCCTACCGGGCCAACCATTGTGTGCGTGCTTGCTTTGCTATTCCTGACGTTGAACGCCCTGCCGCCACTGGGCAGTAAAATAGGCACGCTTTGGAGGCAACGTTCCTCCGGTCTGCAAACAACCCTCAGCTCTGAACCCCGCGGCAAGGACTCTCCTTCACCATGATTATCAAAGCAGCCCGGCACGTCACCCCAGCCCACAAAGCGCTCGCGCTTCTTGCCAGCCTGATCTTAGTACTTGGCACACTGCTGCCGACGGATCAGCCTCCGTCGCCCCGTATTCTGAGCACTGCAGGTTCTTCATTTGCCGACACCGTCAGCCAGACTCAAAAAGCCGATGTCCGAAATCCTCAGAACCCGACTATCTGGAAGGTCGAACCCGGGGATAATCTGACCTATATCTTTAAGAAAAACGATATTCCGGAAACGGAGCTGCAGAATATGATGCTGGCAGACACCCAGTTTCTGGACCTGGAAACTCTCCAACCGGGCATGGAGATCGGGCTGGACTTTAATGACAACGGCAAATTTTCCCGGCTAATCCTCTTTCGGGACCCCGCCAGAAGAATCATCTATACCCGTCAGGCAGACGGAAGCTACCAGCATCAGTCGGAAACGGAGAACACATACTGGGTATCAGAAGTTCATCGGGGAAGCATCAAAGGAAGCTTTTACCAGTCCGCACAGCAATCCGGTCTGAATGATGCGCAGATTGCAGATATCAGCCATCTGCTGAGTTACCAGCTTAATTTCAGAAGAGATCTTCGGGCCGGTGATCGTTTTAATATTGTAATAGCTCGCGAAATGATCAGTCAGCAATTCACGGGGAAAACAAAAATCGAAGCGATCTCATTAAAACGTCGCCACCAAACCCATTACGCTTTTCAGTTTAAAGATCACTTTTACGACAGGCAGGGGCTTAGCGTAACGCCCGCGTTTCTCCGGTGGCCAACCTTAAAACGCTACAGAATCAGCTCCCCGTTCAATAAAAACCGCTTACACCCCGTGACGGGTCGACGCGCGCCCCATAACGGTGTTGATCTGGCAACCCCGGTTGGCACCCCCATTGTGAGCACAGGGGATGGTGTTATCCGGCGCATTGGTAACCATCCGTTTGCCGGAAAGTACATCGATATCGACCATGGCGGAACACACACAACCCGATATTTGCACCTGCATCGCATCCTGGTAAAACGAGGCGCACGGGTAAAACGTGGGCAAAAAATTGCCCTATCGGGCAACACCGGTCGCAGTACCGGTCCTCATCTTCACTACGAGTTCCATATCAAGGGTCTTCCCGTAGACCCTGTCCGGGCTAAAATCCCGACAGCCGCCTCCGTCAAACAGCAGGACCGGCCTCTGTTTACACAGCAAGTTGAACAGCAAATGGCCGTACTGGAACACGCCTCAGATGTATCCGAGCTTCTGGCGCTGAAAACTGAGCAGTAATTTTAACGCAGCCCCCCAAATCCCGACGCTCTGGCAGGCCAGGATCTGCTGGCCCGCTTTTTGCTATTTGATAACCTGACGATCAACCGAAAGCGTTTTATGGGCAGGGATCTGCCGGTACCTCTTTAGGTCAGGATGAAATGACAGGCGACCGATTAATCCGTATCATCCTCCGCTTTGTTTTCGTTTCAGATAATACGTTTCAGTTTTTAGCGTCAGATTGATTCGTTCCAGAATCAAGTAACCGAACCTCAGTGTTCTCATAGACAAAACGCCAAGTCACCGGCAAGGATATTGACCCGTTATGAGCCATAAAAAAACACGTTTATTCATTGCCCGACACAATATTCTAATCGCAGTAGCTGCTCTGATGATCGCACTGGCCGCCCTGATTCCTTCCGGTAACGATACCGAACTGACACTACCCATTCTGACCTTCAGCAGTGACCGCAGCAATAATGCCACTGACAGCGATACCCCCTCAGCGCCAACAGCAGAACTCAATGACAATCTTTGGCAGGTCGAGCCCGGTGATAACCTCAGCTATATCTTCAAACAGAAGGGTGTTCCGGCAACCGAACTGCACCAGATTATGCTGACCGATACCGAGTACCTGGATCTGGAAACCCTGCGCCCCGGTATGCGTCTGGGCTTAGAATTTGCTGACAACGGTGATTTTCACCAGCTGACCCTGTATCAGGATGTCGCCCGTCAGATCACCTACACCCGTCAGGACGATGGCAGCTATCAGCATCAGGCTCAGACTGCCGAAACCTACTGGATCTCTGAGGTGCATCGTGGCCGTATCGAAGGCAGCTTTTACCTTTCCGCCCGTGAAGCCGGTCTGAGTGAAGGCCAGATCGCCCTCAGCAGCCAGCTACTGGGCTATAAACTGGATTTCCGTCGTGATCTGCGTGCCGGTGATCAGTTCACCGCAGTGATCAGCCGTGAAATGACCGGCAATGAGATTACCGGGCAAACCCGTGTTGAATCCCTGTCACTGAAACGCCGCAACAAGACCCATTACGCCTTCCGCTTTAAAGGTCATTACTACGACGAAAAAGGCAAAAGCGTGACACCAGCCTTTTTACGCTGGCCAACCCAAAAGCGTTATCGGATCAGCTCCTCATTTAATAAAAACCGTCTGCACCCGATTACCAAGCGCCGCCGACCTCACCACGGCGTCGATTTTGCCGTGATCACAGGCACCCCTGTGATCAGTACCGGTGACGGTATCGTGCGTCGGGTCGGTAACCACCCTTATGCGGGTAAATATATCGAGATCGACCACGGCGGCAGCTATACCACCCGTTATCTGCACCTGCATAAGATTCTGGCCAAGCGTGGCAGTCGGGTCAGCCGGGGTCAGAAGATCGCTCTGTCCGGTAATACCGGCCGCAGTACCGGCGCGCATCTGCACTTTGAACTGCATATCGATGGCAATCCGGTAAACCCGGTAACGGCGGATATCCCGACCGATGCCGCCGTGAAACGTAAGGATCTCGCCAGCTTTAACGACTGGCGGGAACATCAGTTAGCGGTGATGCGTGATGCCGCCAGTACTTCAGGCCTGCAGACGGCGCAGAACACCCGGCAGTTTTGATACCGGCCAGCGGGCAAAGATCATCACGTTGCCCAGCACCACCAGCCCAAAGCCCACCAGCGATAGCTCTGTCCACTGATAACCTTCATAGAAGGTGGAGATGGTCAGAGCAACCGCCGGGAACAGCACCGTACTGTAAGCGGCTTTATCCGCACCGATCCGCCCTACCAATATCAGATACGCGGTAAAACCGATCACCGTACCCGGAATCGCCAGATAGAGCAGCGAGCCGATATAGCGGGCTTCCCAGCTGAAGGTTAGCGGTACGCCCTGCACAAGAATAATCACAGTCATCATCAGCACGCCGTAAAACATACTCCAGGCGTTGGTCGTGGTGGTTTTCAGTCCCTTTTTCTGATGCCGTACCGAGACCATATTACCGCTGGAGAAGAACCAGGTGCCCAGCGCCGCAAGCCCCATCCCCAGAAGCACATCGGTATTCATCACGCCATCGGTCAGACCATCCGCTTCCAGCTCCGGCCAGAACAGCGCAGCCACACCGGCAAGCCCTAACAGAGAACCCAATACCGTGCGCAACGCCGGACGCAGGCCAAACCAGAGCCGGTTGTTAACCACATTCATCACCGTTGCCATGGAAAAGATCACAGATGCCAGACCACTGCTGATATAACCAGTGGCGGTGTAGATACAGAAGAAGTTAAAGCAGAACAGGCAGCAGCCCTGAATAAAGCAGAACAGATGATCGCTGCGCTCAATCTTCTGCAGACGGCGGCTTAACAGCAGCACCGCAAACAGCACCAGCGCCGCCAATGAAAAGCGGTAAAGAATCGAGGCCTGAACCGCCACCTCGCCCAGTTGTAGCTTGATCGCAATCCAGGTAGTGCCCCAGATCAGAACCGTCAGCAGATATAAGCCTGTGTTTACCATTAGAATTTACCCAAACAGGTGCGCACCAGTTGTTAAAGTGGCTAAGGTTGTAAAAGTGGTTAAGGGTGTTAAAGCGCGAGTATCTGCGATAAGACGGGCGGAAAATTGCAGATTGCTGCGCTTTTGTCAGATACTTGCGTTTTTTTATCGCAATACTGCGATTTTGCCGCAACAAGCCCTACCCAAGGCTTGCCTGCCCCTGGGGCCGCGAGTAGCATGTCCTGCCAGCAATCAGTTTTTTATAGGCTTTTTGTGTCCGACAAAATCACTCCAGACATGCTTTCTGCATCACAACCCGTCTTCCAGTGCCTGTCCAATACTCAGGCGCAACTGGAAAATCATACCGAGCTGAACAACGGTGCCAGTGCTGCCATCTGGCGTCGGGAAGAAAGTGATCTCACCCGCTATCAGCACCCCGGTCATCACACCCTGAGTTGTTATCTGGGTGGCGGTCATGCCATTCGTCGTTTATATGCCAACCGCACACAGGGCGGTGGTGGCCCCGGCCGTATCTGTCTGATGCCCGGAGACGGTGATTCCCACTGGGATGTAAACGGCCCGATCCACTTTATGCACCTCTACTTTTCAGAGCAGCAGCTGAAGGATCTGGCGGGTAGAATTCAGGACAGGGGCAGCGATCATCTGCAGCTGCAGGATATGACTTTTATGGAAGACAGCTGGATCAGCAGTCTGTGCCAGCAGGTGATACGCCCGCTGAACTGGCAGGACAACGCTGACCGCCTCGCCCTGAGCAGCGCCAGCGATATGCTGATGGTGCATCTGTTGAAGAACTATTGCGGGGATTATTCCACCCTGCCGGAGAGCAAGGGCGGCCTGTCACCGTATCTGCAGCGACAGCTATTGGAGTATATCGAACAGCATCTGGATCAGCCCCTGACACTGGAGGAGCTGGCGGCTTTTGCTCAACTGAGCGAATACCATTTTGCCCGTATGTTTAAGGTGAGCTTCGGGCAGGCACCGCATCAGTATGTGACTGAGCGGCGGTTAAACCGCGCTGCCGATCTGATACGGGACAAGCGTCTATCACTGGCAGAGATCGCCCTGCGCTGTGGATTCTCCAGCCAGAGCCATTTCAGTCAGCGATTTAAACAGTTTTATCATGTGACACCAGCTCAGTATCGGAAGGGGCATTGAGGATAGTCAGTTCTTTAAAAGAGGACTGATTAGCTTCAAGCAAATTCAGAGCAAGAGATAAGGAAATTCAAATGAAAACAGAACCCAGTGGCCGTATTTGGGAGGCTGCAGAACGATTCTTCAAGGCTGCTGAAGCTATCAGATGCAATGAGAAGATCAGTATCGAAGAACTCGCTTACCCTTTAATTGTTAACTACGCCTTCTTGTGTGAACTGAGCCTAAAAGCCGCTGAGTCAAAGATTAAACCTTCAGCTACCAATACCGAATCTGCAGTCCACGGGCATCAGCTAAAAACACTCTTTCATAATTTAAAACCTGATACTCAAAATTTTATTCAAACTGAATTTGAAAGTACTTCAGGCAGAGAATTACAGCCGCTACTTGATGAGTGTTCACGGTATTTCATCACTGGCCGCTACGAATTTGAGCAATCAGGTGGTTCCTACAACTTCTCTGGCATAAGAATATTAGCTAAATATCTATTATCAGCCGTCTTTGTTTATGGCCAGGGCAGATAACAAAGCAGGTCAATAATGATACCTAAGCTGTGCAATCATCAGCGCATCATCGGTAACTTTATAGATCATCCGGTGCTCATCAGTAAGGCGGCGTGACCAGTAGCCACCAAGAGCATGCTTTAATGGTTCCGGCTTACCGACACCGGCAAAAGGCTCCCGCTGAGTTTCTTTAATCAGCTTATTGATGCGGGCCAGCAGTTTTTTATCGGTTTTCTGCCAGTAGAGATAATCTTCCCAGCCCCTCTCTGAGAATAAGAGCTTCATTCCAAAAGCTCCCGTTCCTGACCTCCACCCTGTTCCAGCTCTGCAATAGATTCCAGCAGGCGACGGGCGTTATTGGGTGAGCGCAGCAGATAAGCCGTTTCCTGTAGGGATTCATAATCTTCCAGAGAAAGCATAACAACAGATTGAGCTTTGCTGCGGGTGATAATCACCGGCGAATGGTCTTCACAGACCGCATCCATTGTTTTTGCCAGATTAGATCGGGCAGAGGTGTAGCTGATAGCATCCATAATGATACTCCTGTACAGGATATTGACCCTGCACAGGATAGCGTACAGGTAAAATTTAAACAATCACCCCCGCTTCCAGCGGTGATACTTCTCCACCCATGCCAGCAGTTTCTCTGGTGCGTGGGCTTTCTTCCACTCCCCGGCGGCAAACTTATTGGCTTCCGCCAATGTCGGGTAGGTATGTATGGTGCCGAGGATCTTGTTCAGCCCCAAGCCATGCTTCATCGCCAGCACATACTCCGCCAGCAGATCACCGGCATGGGTGCCGACGATGGTAACGCCGAGGATTTTGTCTTTTCCCGGCACCGTCAGTACCTTCACAAAACCCTCGTTGCTGCTGTCGGCGATGGCGCGATCCAGATCATCAATACCATAACGAGTGACTTCAAAGGCGATGCCGCGCTCGCGGGCTTCCGTTTCCGACAGGCCAACCCGTGCCACTTCAGGATCGATAAAAGTCGTCCACGGGATTACCGAGTAGTCCGCCTTAAAGGCTTTCCACTCACCAAACAGGGCATTCACAGCGGCATACCACGCCTGATGGGCGGCAGTGTGGGTAAACTGAAACGGCCCCGCCACATCACCGGCGGCATAGATATTCGGATACAGGGTCTCCAAATACTCGTTGGTGACGACAGTTCTGTCGGTCTGAATGCCCAGATCCTCCAGCCCGTAACCGGTCAGGCGGGCGGTACGACCCACGGCACAGATCAGGCGGTCAAACTCGATCACCTCTTCAACACCTTCGCTGTTTTTCACGATCAGGCGTTTTTCACTGTCGACATCATCATCCAGCAATTCGCAGCGAACCGCCTCGTAACCTGTCATCAGGCGCACGCCGCTTTTGCGCAGAGCGCTAGCGGCCAGCTCAGAGACTTCAGGATCTTCCCTCATCATCACCCGCTCATTGCGCTCCACCTGCATCACCTCAGAACCAAGACGGGCAAAACTCTGCGCCAGCTCACAACCGATCGGGCCACCGCCCAGCAGCACCATACGCGGCGGAATCTCATCCTCTTTCGCCAGTTCATGCCATAGGGTGTCGCTGGTGAGATAACCCACCTGCTCCAGCCCCGGAATATCCGGCACAAAGGGTTTGGCACCGGCGGCAATGACAATACTGCGTGCAGTCAGCTTCTGAGAGCCGCCGTCATTGAGCTGAATCTCCACCGTCCACGGGTCGATAATTTTGGCGTAACCCTGCAGCACCTCAACGCCGAGGCCGGTATAACGCTCGACACTGTCATGGGGTTCGATGGCGGCAATCACATCATGGATACGCTGCATCACCTTTTTAAAGCTGAAGGTAGGCGTTGCTCCTTCCAGCCCGTAGCGGTCGGCGTGGCGCATCTGATCTGCCACCTTGGCACTTTTAATCAGCGCCTTACTGGGCACACAGCCATAGTTGAGGCAGTCACCGCCCATCTTGTTGGCTTCAACCAGCGTCACCTTGGCCTTTACCGCAGCAGCGATGTAGGCACTTACCAAACCGGCAGCACCACCACCGATCACAATCAGATTACGGTCGAATTTGGCAGGTTTGTTAAAGCCTTTGTAGACCCGGCGCTTTTTCACCACCGCGACGATCTTCTTGGCAATTAACGGGAAGATACCCAAGAGAGCAAAGGAGAGCAGAATCTGAGGCGAGACAATACCGGACAGAGAATCCAGCTGCCCCAGCTGAGTCCCGGCGTTCACATAAACCAGAGTGCCCGGCAGCATGCCGATCTGGCTCACCCAGTAGAAGGTACGGGCTTTCAGCGGCGTTAAGCCCATCAGCAGGTTAATCAGGAAAAACGGAAACACCGGCACCAAACGCAGGGTAAAGAGATAAAACGCTCCTTCCCGCTCCACACCCTGATTAAAAGCGGTCAGGCGATCACCAAAGCGCTGCTGTAAGCTGTCCCGCAGGACAAAACGCGCCACCAGAAAGGCCAGCGTAGCCCCTATCGTCGAGGCAAAACTCACCAGAATCAGACCTTCCACCAGCCCGTAAACGGCACCAATCGCCAGCGTCATAATGGTGGCTCCCGGCAGAGACAACGCCGTGACCGCCACATAGATCAGGAAGAAAGCCCCCGCCGTGACCAAGGGGCTGTGATCCCGCCAATCAGCCAGCTGATCCTGACTGTTTTTCAGGCTGTCCAGCGTCAGGTACTGGTTCAGGTCAAAGGCGAAAAAGACGGCAATCAGTGCCGCGATGGCACCCAACAAAACAAGTTTTTTCATGGGTAGGCTTTTATCCTGACGGTCTTAAAAAGTGGCTCAAAAATGATCTCTCGTACCGATATACGCACCTATCCGTGAATAGGATTCAGGCTATTACTATCCCTCTCTATTCGGCAACAAGGTAATGTCGATACTCAATCGTAAGGCGTCAATTAAAGGCTAGTCGCTCTTTGCTAAAGCTTAAAGAGAAAGCCCCGAATCTGACGATCCAGGACTTTTCGATTACCTAGCTTCAAGAACTTTGAAAAAGCTCTTCGCTATTTTCTGAGCCATCAAAGGAGGAACAGCGTTCCCTACTTGCTTGGCCCTGTCTACAAGGCTTCCACGAAACCTATATGAGCGAGGAAAAGTCTGCAAACACGCAGCTTCACGAAGCGACAGCGCTCTATCTTGTTCTGGATGACCAAAGCGTCCATTCGAAAGGCTAATACAGCGAGTCGTCAAGCCACTTGCAGGGCGCTTCCAATGAAGTCGACCATACACATCCGTATGTCCTTTATGCTTCTTGTGACAATCGAGAAGCAAATGTTCAGGCCAAGAATCCCGACTCCCCCCTTCAGGAGTCGACCTAATCCTCTCAAGATTTAAAGCTGAAAGTTTAGCCGCTTGATGATCAGGATCAGACTCGCAGACCTCGCCTGCAGCTATTTCAGGTAAATCTTTGATCCACTCTTCGACCGTCGAATATGGTTGCTCAGCTTCTGGGCCATGGGTGAATTCAGGGAAAGAAATTGAACCCAGTCGTGACGCGAGTAGAACTAGACGCTCCCTTTTTTGCGGTACACCAAAACCTCTTGCCGGGACCACATTGAAGTCGAACGAGTATCCAAACTTGTGGAGCATTTGAGTAAAGCTCTCAAATGCACCTCCCATGTTTACTTTCTGAATTCCGGGAACATTCTCGATCATCACAAACTCCGGTAGCCAGTGCTCGATAAAACGAGAAAACTCACTAAGAAGGTTTCGTCTAGGGTCTTCTGCAGACTTATTACCATTCTGTTTTGAGAACGGCTGACAGGGGGCGCATCCACAAAACAACAGAGGACTTTGCTTTCTATCCCGCATTTCGACGAGTGAAGATAAAATTGAGGGTTCAGTTGCACAGATATCGCGAGCGACGCTCTCCACTTCTGGAAAGTTCGTTTTATAGGTCTCGATTGCCACAGGATCATTATCTAAGGCAAACACAATATCCATTCCGGCATTGTGTAACCCTAAACTTGTCCCACCACAACCTGAAAAAAAATCAAAAACCCGTATACTCACTACTGTTTACCTAAAAATTCATCTATCGAGTTGATAACTGGATCAAAAAAATCAGAATTCAGCTTAGCCAAATATCCTTTCTGGACACTTAAAATTTCCCCAGAGCTGACATCCTCAAAAACTTCTTTTCCTAGATCAAGCTTAGCTAATTGTCTAAACCTTTCCTTAGCATCCCCTTTGGGGTTAACCTGATGAACCTCAAAAGGGTCTTCTCCTAAATTCTCCAGGATAAAGTCTTCAGGAGTGCCATTACCAGGCAAAAAGGAAACGTATTCTAAGAAAAATTCACAAAATTGCCTCTTATTTTTGATTAGTTTTTTCTCAATATCAGGATCTTTGCCACCATCCTTAGGAAACTTGATTAGCTGGCCATTAGACAAATCCTGAATCACTTGGTCGAGCTGATTATCAGGAATATCCAGCATTCCACTCTGACATATTTTCGTTCTTGATCTTTCATCTCCGTCCAAAATGAAAAGCGATCGACTGCCATTTGAAAGCGCCTCAGGAAGTATGAATGACTGCCGAAGGTCAGCAACACCGCCCGGCATAAAAACAACCTCAAACAACTTAAATGTGGCTTCTCCTTTCAAGCGGAGCGCCCTAAGCACAAATTCAGCCGCAAGAGCATCCTCTACAAAAATGCGATATTTCGCGTCCGAAGAACTGCCTAAATGAAAGAAAGCTTCGTCAGCATAAGTCTCATGTATGGCTCTAACTTCATTTATTGAAGGGTCATTAAACAGAGTTTTTATCGCTTGCTTCGGTAGCTGCCCAATAATGAATGGCGAATGACTACCTATTACAACTTGATGTCTATGAGCTTTAATTTCCTGAATAAGAAAGTTAACCAAGCGAATTTGTGCACCAGGATGTAACGACACTTCCGGCTCATCCAAAATAATTAGAGATGCTTCTTTCGCAGACAGAACCTTATGCACCAGCATTACAACGGCAAACTCACCACTTCCAGCGAATGCCTCACTGTATTTCAGATCATTTGATTCAAGAATCACAGAGCTACCGTTCATATCAAAAAAGCGATGCTCTACCAACCTGATTCTTGTGTAATCTCGACCAAGAATCGCTGAAATTACGTGACGCTCACTGTCTGAAAGTAATTTATTCGCTTGAACGTGCTCTTTCTGTCCTCTAAATAACTTTTTAGAGGACAGTTCTTCGTCAACTACTTCCTTCAAAAAGCCAGATCTTCTCCTAATAAAGTCTTGCTTAGATTTGTAACTTGTGCGCTTACTTAAATCGCCGTGATAAAAAAACTTATCATACGAACTGATTTCACTCCTGAAGTCCAAAAAAACAACATCTTTGCTTATTAAGTTCCAACGGCTTTTTGTCCTTCCGAGTAACTTTTCCCCATCTTTAAGCTCTGGCATATCCTCCATACCATCACTTTTCAAAGGTCTGGAAGGCTCCCAATAATCAGGGTTTACTTTTTGCGAACCACTATAATTTCTTTGGATTCTGGTCTTAATAACTTCTACGTTTCTTTTTGCCTGAGGCTGAAAGTACCCGTATATATATCTTGGCCTCTTATTTCCTTCACCAATAATTGGATCCAAATCCGTAGAAAACCAAAAGTTCCCTAAACTGTAACCTTCGGGGCAACCTTGGATAGCACGCAAGATTGAGCTCTTGTTAGTACCATTTTGACCAACAATTACGGTGAGCGGAAAGTCGAAATCAATCTGGGTATTGAGCTCTAGGTTTTTAAAACACGGGAAACGTATGTAGTTGATATATGGCTCTAACTTTTTGTTTTTCTTCAACTGCTCCAAGGCAGCAATATCCTTTGCCTGCATGCAAAATCCTTATCAATATTAATTACAGATCAGCTTCCTGTACACGTGCTCTGTACTCCTGCTTGGTAAGAATCGTCACCGACTCAGTTACAGGATCAAATACAATGGTCAGCTCGCCTTTAACCAGCTGCTGACGCACCTGCTGTACCCAGTCTTCAAGACCCACATCAACCTCTGTGGTGTCGTAGCCCTGACGGGTGACAAAATCTTCCAGCAATCCCTGCAGCGCATCCGGTGAAATATCCCGATAGGGAACATCGATCATAAGGTCTCTCTTTTTCGGTTGTCTCTTTCAGGAGCAGGCGTTTATCCGATGCTTATCCGGTTTTGCCTGAAATCAGAACACCCACCAGCTGGCACCACGATTAAGAGTTGCCCGGCAACCTTCCAGCTGTTTGTGGTATTGAATAGCCCGATTGGCGACCTTGGTGGAAACATCCTTCAGCCAGGATTTGTTCTTCCAGGTTTTGTTGGCATAACCACCGTGCCCTTCGTGATAGGCGATATACATATAGTAGGTATTGTTACGCTCGATGCCGTTTCTCAGGTAGCCCTGGTAGTTGTACCAACCGATAAAATCCACTGCATCATGGAAGCTGCCACGACTGGCATAGCGGTTTCCGGTTTTTTCCTGATACTCCTGCCAGGTGCTGTCCAGTGCCTGGGTGTAGCCATAGGAAGAGGACTTTCGCGGTCCGGGAATAAATCCCAGAAAGGTGGAGCGCTCCGGCTGAGCATCCGGCTTGAAAGAAGATTCCTGATGGATAAACGCCAGCAGGATAGGTACAGCCGTACCCCACTTCTCTTCCGCTTGTTTAGCGGATATATACCAGTCCGGATACTGGCGGAAAATATCACAGGCACTGTCAGGCTTTTGCGGTGGCGCCACCGCACAGCCGGTTATTAGCAGACTCATTGCCATGGCGACCAAACCGACTCCCTGTCGTTTTAATCCCCCGAAGCGTTTGAACAGATGTGTACGCGCGTTATCCATTTTGCTCATCAGTATCACTATCGGTTGCGGTTCTTCTTACTAAACAAGGCCGTTACTCAGGGGCCATCCACATTCGGCAAGTATACCCTTATATAATCTAAAGCTTGCCATGTTCACGCAGCAGCGCGAGCAGGCCCTCTTCATCCGTCACCTCAACCCCCAGATCCTGGGCTTTGGTCAGCTTGGAACCGGCAGCTTCACCGGCGATCACCAGATCGGTTTTCTTTGATACACTACCGGACACCTTGGCACCCAACGCTTCAAGAGCAGCCTTGGCGTCATTACGCTTCAGCTGATTCAGAGTACCGGTCAGAACCAGAGTCTGTCCCGCTAAAGGCAGCTCTTCCGCTGGTGGACGTGCTTCAATGGCCGGCCACTCAATACCTTCTGCCAACAGAGCATCCAGAGTTTCCAGGTTATGCGGCTGACGGAAGAAGGTAACGATATGATGCGCCACAATCGGGCCGACATCCGGCACTTCCAGCAGTTCTTCTTCAGTGGCGTTACGAATGTTATCCAGCTCGCAAAAATGCTGCGCCAACTGTTTGGCGGTGGTCTCACCCACTTCACGAATACCCAACGCGTAGATAAAACGTGGCAGGGTGGTTTGCTTAGATTTCTGCAGGGCATCCAGCAAGTTCTGAGCAGACTTTGGCCCCATGCGTTCAAGAGCCGCTACATCTTCTGCCTGCAGATGAAACAGATCAGTCAGATTGGTGACCAGTCCTTTATCCACCAATATCTCAACCAGTTTATCGCCAAGACCATCCACATCCAACGCTTTACGGGAGGCAAAGTGTTTGATGCCCTCTTTGCGCTGGGCGGCACATACCAGACCACCAGAGCAACGCACGACAGCTTCGCCTTCGGCTCGCTCGGTTTCTGAACCACATACCGGACAGGCGTCCGGGAAGAGGACATCACGGGCATCAGCGGGTCGCTTTTCTGCAACAACTGAAACAATCTGCGGGATAACATCACCGGCACGACGCACGATCACGGTATCACCGATCTTCACACCCAGACGCTCAATCTCATCAGCGTTATGCAGTGTTGCATTGGACACGGTGACACCGCCGACATACACCGGCTCAAGACGCGCGACTGGCGTAATGGCACCGGTACGCCCCACCTGAAACTCCACCTCTTTCAACAGGGTCATCTCTTCCTGAGCCGGGAATTTATATGCGATCGCCCAGCGAGGCGCGCGTGAGACAAAGCCGAGCTCTGCCTGCAGCTCCAGTCGATTGGTTTTAAAGACAATGCCGTCAATCTCAAAGGCCAGCTGATCACGGCGCTCGCCTAAGTCTCGATAATAATCCAGACAGCCCTGAACACCGGTCACGACCTTAAGCTCAGGGTTAAGACGGAAGCCCAGACCGCTCAGTTTCTGCAACACGTCGCTGTGGCGCTCCGGCATAAAACCATCACTGACTTCACCGACACTGTAGGCACAGAACTCCAGCGGGCGCTTGGCGGTAATACGACTGTCCAGCTGACGCAGACTACCGGCGGCAGCATTGCGCGGGTTAACAAAAACTTTCTCGCCAGCTTCTGCCGCAGCCTTATTCAGCTTCTCAAAGCCCGCCTTCGGCATATAAACCTCACCGCGAACTTCCAGTACCTCCAGCAGTTCACCATCAAGGTCATCAGCGGACAAACGCAGAGGCACGGAGCCGATGGTTTTGACGTTCTGGGTGATATCCTCACCGGTAGTACCATCACCCCGGGTCGCGGCCTGAACCAGTAACCCCTTCTCATAACGAATGCTCAGAGCGATGCCATCCAGCTTAGGTTCGCAGGCGTATTCGATCTCGTCTTCGGTATTAAGACGCTCCTTCACCCGCTGGTTAAAGCGGTTGAACTCGTCATCATCAAAGGCGTTATCCAGCGACAACATTGGAATGCTATGGGTCACCTGAGTGAACGCAGACAACGGCATAGCGCCCACACGCTGAGACGGTGAATCCGGCGACTGCAGTTCCGGGTGAGCCTCTTCCAGCGCCTGTAGCTGCCGCATCAGGCGGTCATATTCTGCATCCGGAATACTGGGTGCATCCTGTACGTAGTAACGGTAGTTATGTTCGTTCAGCTGCTGTCGCAGGCTTTCAATCTGCTGGGCGGGCGTCTGCTCAACATTGGAAGTCGCAGAACGGGATTCAGGTGACGAACCGGACAATAGAGGCATAGAAATCTCGAAACTAATGTAGAAAGTAAACCCGTCTTGGCTAAACCCTGATGGGTGAAAATCCCTGGTGAGTAAAAGTGCTGTCGTCATCACTTTTACCCTGAAAACTAAATCTTAACCTGAGGGCAGCAACAGGTCTGCAGTGATTATAAATGCCGGAAACAACAAAACCACCCAAAGGTGGTTTTGTTGTGTAGACTCTTAGTAAATCTGAGCCAATACAGGTATTAACGCATGCGCGCCAGCTGCTTACGACGCTCAAACTCCTGAATACGTTGTTTGTAATGCTCGATGGTCTGAGGCGTCATAACACTGCGATTTTCATCACGCAGCTCGCCACTCAGATGACGTACGATCACCTTGGCCGTTTCCAGCATCATGGTGAAACATTCCTGACTGCTACCGGGTGCAGGCAAGCCCATCACAAAGGAAACACTCGGAATGTATAGTTCATCGATCTCATCAATATCAAACACACCCGGCTCCACAGAACTCAGCATAGAGAACTGAATCTGCGGGCCATCTTCAGTTTTAGCAAAACGATGAAACATCTGCATATCACCAAATTGCATGCCGCACTGCATCACCACGTGCAACAAAGCTGCTCCGTGGAATCCTCGCTCATCTTTACACTTAACATGCATTACCAGAAGCTCATCGGCCCCAGAAATTTGATCTCGTTCCTCATCAGCGGTCATTAGAGGTTTACGGGTTACAGAACGCTCTTTAAAGGTCGTTCTTTTTTTCTGAAACAGGGGGTCCTGTTCAGCCTGAGGAGCACTTTGTTCTGCTTTTCCCTGCTCCTGCTTAAGCTGTTCTTCCTGGCTGAACTCTTGCGCTGTATGCTGAGCTTCATTGAGTTTTAGAGCCTGAGCCTTTTTAGCAGCTTCTTGCTGCTGAATATATTGACGCTCCGCCAGACTCATCTCATCATCAGTTTTCTGTACCTTTATTCGCTCTGATGGCCGGGGCCCCGTATGCTTACCCTGAATTCGGCGAGCTGCAGCTTTTACCGGATCAAGCTCTTCAAGAGCCTGAGCTTCTGCCTCGGCTTCGGCCTGTTTCTGTCGGGCATGACGTTCCTCCTCCTCAAGACGGCGTGCCTTCGCAGCCGCAAAGCGCTGCTCTAAAGGCTCCAGGGGTTCCAGATCATCCATGCTGCTATCAACAGTTTCAAATTCCGTGATGTGCAACCGATCTTCTTCGGGTTCGATATGTTCTTCAGGACCCAAAAGAGCTTCCAATGGCTCTGAATAAGCAGCGGAGTCATGTGATTCAGCAAGATCTGAGGACTCATCCTGAGCACTAAGCTCTGCCATCATCTGATCCTCTGACAAGTGCAACTCAGGATCTACAGCAGAGTCAAATTCGGATTCCTGCAAATATACAGCGTCTGACTCCTCCGATTCGGGCTGAAAAGTACGACTCTGGTAAATTGTTTCATCTTGCTCTACTTCAGCAAAAGTCGGTTCCCCTCCAACTTCCAGAAAGTCAGAATATTGTTCATCATCAAGCGGAAACTCTTCAGACTGCAGGGACTGAGCTAACGCTTCAGACGCATGGGAACTAAGTGATGAGGCTGGCGGGTGTTCTGCTGAAGGGATCTCAACTTCGTGACGCAGAACCGGAATAGGGTCATCATCAAAGACCTCTACGTCGTGGCTTTTTACGACCCGAGCACTTCCAGAAGGCAATTCGCGCCGAATCTGTTCCTGACGAGCAAGTTCATCCTCATCCATCTGCTCATTCTGGCCGACTTTGCGCATACGCCGGATGCCATCGGCTATGATCAATAACAAAATCAGGCTACCAAGAATTATTAGCCACTCACGTAAGCCCATGCAGTGTAAACCTTGTAAATAAATAATTAATTGTTGACTCAGATTAATTGACTTGACTATTTTACGCTACAAAACCAAATAATTATACGTCTACAAGTGCCGTTGCTTCATCAATGTCAACCGCCACAATACGGGATACTCCCGGTTCCTGCATAGTAACACCCATCAGGTGATCCGCCATCTCCATGGCGATTTTGTTGTGACTGATGTAGATAAACTGAAGATGCTCTGACATCTCCTTAACGATATTGGCATATCGACCAACATTAGCATCATCCAGAGGCGCATCCACTTCATCCAGCATACAGAAAGGAGCCGGATTGAGCTGGAAAATCGAGAAAACCAGCGCGATAGCCGTCAGTGCTTTTTCACCACCGGACAACAGGTGAATAGTGCTGTTCTTTTTACCCGGTGGGCGCGCCATGATAGAAACACCGGTTTCCAGCAGATCATCACCGGTCAGCGCCAGCCAGGCACTACCGCCGCCAAAGACTTTCGGGAACAGACGCTGCAGCCAGCCGTTCACCTCATCAAAGGTCTGTTTGAAGCGCTGACGGGTCTCTTTGTCGATCTTACGAATCGCACTTTCCAGCATACCCAGCGCCTGAGTCAGCTCATCATGCTGAGCATCCAGATACTGTTTACGCTCCAGCTGAGCCTCGTACTCTTCGATTGCGGCAAGGTTAATCGCCCCAAGGCGTTTGATCTTTTCACTGACCTCGTTCTGCTGTTCCTGCCAGCTGTTGGCTGTGGCATCTTCCGGCAGGCCGTTGAGCAGATCATCCAGATCCCCACCGATCTCATCCAGCTGTTCGTTAATACCTTCACGCTGCACCGACAGCGCCTGCTGCTGCATACGCATTTTTTCCAGTTCGGTACGCACCCGTTCCAGATCACGTTCGTGTTCGGTACGGCTTTTCTCCAGCTGACGCATGGCATCATTCAGCTGATGAGCTTTTTCACGCACGCCCATCAGTTTCTGTTCCTCTTCCGCCTTACGTTCGATCAGCTCGTCCAGTAAGAGTTCGCTGTCTTCCTTCGGCTCCTGCACATCTTCCAGGTGCATCAGCAGGTCTTCGCGTTTTTCCCGCAGGCGTTCGAGCTGCTGTTCAATACGTTCGATACCTTTCTCTGCCAGCTGCTTCTGGCCGGAAAGCTCCTGACGACGCAGCGCCAGCTGGTGCAGCTTGTCCCGCTCCAGACGCACGGCCTGACGCTTCTGTTCGTAAACCTCTTTTGTCCGGTTACGATCCGCCTGCAGATGATCACGCTCTTCGGAGAACTGCTCCACCTGTTCCAGTGCCAGCTGCCAGTTTTCGCGGGCCTCTTCCAGCAGGTTTTGCTCTTCCTCTTCCCGGGCCTGAATCTGCGCCAGCTCTTCGTTCAGGTGGCGCTGACGTTCGTTGAACTGTTCCTGCTTCAACTGGCGGGTACGGATCTGACCGTCCCATTCACTTTTCTGGCGCTGAACCGACATACGCTGATCACCAATCTGACCGGCGCGGTTCTCCAGTTCCTGCTGACGGTTCTTCAGCTGATCCAGTGTTTCATCCAGCTCCGCCAGACGCTCACGACCGGCTTTAAGATCCAGCTCCAGTTGTTCAATGTCACGGGCTCGGTTCAGTACACCGGCGGCCTGAGTATTACCTTTGTGATAACGCAGCCAACCGTGACCGAGCCAGACGCCCTCCTCAGTAATCACCGAGTATCCCAGTGGCAACTGAGCCAGTCGCTGTACACCCGCTTCCACGGAGTCAACGATGATCACCTGCAGCAAACGCTCCGGCAGCTGTCCCTGACTGATGGTCACCTGAGCAGCCAGCGTCTCGTTTTCGCTAACGCTACCTGCCAGTTGTGGCTGTGGATAATCGGAAGCGATAAAGGTGAAATCCGCTTTGTCCTGCTGAGCCAGACCATTCGCCAGCTCCGGCAGTTGCAGCTGCTTGCAGGTTAAACCCTGCAGCTGGGCTTCCAGCACGGTTTCCACCGCCTGCGCCCAGCGGGGTGCGACCTCAAGATGTTCGGCCAGTTTTGCCGCTTCGGATAATCCCTGACTGGCCAACCAACGCTGCTGAGCCGGATCATCATCCGCCAATGCAGCCTCCTGCAGTGCCTGAAGAGAGGCCAGGCGACCGGAGTTAATCTGCTGCTGTCCCTGAAGCTGTTCCCGCCCCTTCTGCCCCTCGCTGAGTTGTTCACGGCAGGTTTGCAGCGCTTCTTTCTGAGACTCGGCTTCCTCTTCCAGAGATTCCAGCTGAAGCTCGAACTCCAGCGCGGTCTCCTGCATCAGTTCGAGTTCTTCATCATCCTCTTCCGGTGCTTCCAGACCATTAAGCTGATCGTGCACGCGGGCATGGCGCTGCTTCAGGTCATGCAAGGAGCGCTCATGCTGCTGAATATTCGATTGTGCCAGCTCCGCATCGCGGCGGTACTGCTGGTCTTTCTGGTTGAAGCTGTCCCAACGGTGCTGCCACTGCTGCACGTTTTCTTCCGCTTCTTCCAGCGCCATCTCCAGGGCTTCACTGGCTTCCTGCTGCATCTCAAACTCAGGTTCCAGCTCATCCAGCAGCAACATCACATCCTGCAGACGCTCTTTGTCCTGTTGCTGCTCCTGATGGTTTTCCTGAATCTGACGATCGACATCCAAGAGGTCAGTATGCAGCTGCTGCCCACGCTGTTTCTGGTGAGTCATCTGCTGTTCAAGACGGGAGATCTGGTTGCCCAGTTCATAGAAGCTGGCCTGAAACTGCTCCAACTGCTCGTTGGCTTCCTGATGTTTCTGGCGGCTCTCTTCGATCTCACTTTCTGCCCGGCGCAGGGTAAAGAGGTGTTTCTCGGAACGGATCTCAAGATCGCTGATCACGGCAGCGTACTGGCGAATCTGCACATCCAGATCGCGCCAGCGGATCGCCCTAAGCTGACCCTTTAAGCGGCGTTCCTGTGCTTTCAGTTCGCGGTAGCGGTGCGCGGCTTCTGCCTGACGCTGCAGACGTTGCAGCTGGCGTTCCAGCTCGTCACGGATATCCTGCAGGCGCTCAAGGTTTTCATTGGTGCGGCGCATGCGGTTTTCGGTTTCCCGACGGCGCTCTTTGTACTTGGAGATACCGGCAGCTTCTTCGATGGTATTACGCAGCTCTTCCGGTTTGGCTTCGATCAGACGGGAGATCATACCCTGTTCGATAATGGCGTAACTGCGGGAACCAAGACCGGTACCGAGAAAGATCTCGGTGATATCTTTGCGGCGACATTTGGTGCCGTTCAGGTAGTAACTGGACTGGCCTTCGCGGGTGACCTGACGTTTCAGGGCGATCTCGGCGTACTGGCCATACTGACCTTTCAGGGTGCCATCGCTGTTATCAAACACCAGCTCGATAGAAGCCTGCCCGACAGGTTTACGGGCGGTGGAACCGTTGAAGATAACGTCGGTCATGGACTCACCGCGCAGGTGTTTGGCGGAGCTTTCACCCATCACCCAGCGCACGGCATCAATAATGTTGGATTTACCGCAGCCGTTAGGGCCAACCACACAAGTCATGTTTTTAGTGAAGGGCACAGTGGTGGGGTCGACAAAGGATTTGAACCCTGCCAGACGAATACATTTTAGCCGCATAACCTGCCGTTACCTGAGTCCCTGTTACATCTTTTTCCGGGTACAAAACAAAGCAGGGCTAAATAGCCCTGCTTTGTATCATGCTGTTTGGTTGCTGCCGGACAGGCGTTAGTTCTGTCTGAAGGGAGTGCTGTCCGGCCGCTTAGATTACTGAATCTGGTCGGTGATGACCAGCTTCACAACCTCTTTGTGACTGACCGGATACGGACCACTCATGCCCTGCCAGTCACCGGACTGTGGCTCAGGTGTTCCGCCCTTGGCGATACGGGCAGTCAGGTTGACCTGCTCAGCGCTGGACAGGCGCGCCATGGGAGCAACCGCCATGGAATCATCCAGCGTTACCACCACCGGCAGATCCGCAACGGTCAGACGGGCTGCTGCCAGCGGCATTGGCGGGCCACCCTGAGGGGCGCGGGCAAAGATAAAGACAGTATCCGTTGGACTGGCAGCTGCTTTGGCTGCAGAACTCAGATCCACTTCCACTTTAATCGACGGGCCCGCAACAGCAATATCGACGGTTTCGCCCTGAGCTTCCAGACGGCGAACCGCTTCACTGACACCGGCGCGGATCGCATTAGCGCTGTTCGGGTCACCGATAAACTTAAGGGCTTTCTGCCAGTAATCGATCGCCTCGCGGTATTCACCGGCTTCAAAGGAGGAGATACCACGCAGACCCAGTGCCGCTGCTTCATTCGGGTCAGCCTGCAATGCTTCATCCAACAAAGCATCAATTTGAGGTGTCATCACATTCTGATTGGCGAAATAAAGCGCCTGAGCGTATTGCGCCAGTGCCACAGCGGTACGACCTTCGATACGGATCACTTCTTTAACCGCAGCTGCTGCGTCTGCAAAGCGGCCCAGGTTCATATAGGTACGCGCCAACAGATACCAGCCTTCAGCACTATCCGGGTTCTGTTTCAGACTCTGCTCAAGTCGGCTGACCAACTCTTCTACAGAAGGCATCTGACCACTTTGACGCTCCATAGCCAGAGCAACACCACCACTGTTTCCTTTGATGAAATACCAACCCACAGCCCCCACCAAAACAAGGGCAATCAGAACCAGACTGAGCACGATCCCCGGACGGGTCGATCGCAAGACCGGAACATCTTTGTCACCCACATCATCCAGCAGGGTCTGTTCCAGCTCAGACTTCATCTGTTCGAACTGTTCCGGCAGCAGGTTACCCTGCTCCAGTTCGTTATTCAGTTCCTGCAGACGCTGGCGAAACATTGCCACGTTGTGTTCAGTTAACTCTTCTTCCGTCAGGCTTTTAACCTGATTGCGGTTTTGTACTAATGGCAGCAACACAAAGATGGCTGCCAGTGCAGACAGGGCTGCAATACCGATCCAGAGAGGTGTCATATCTCTTAAACTCAACTATCGGTGAATCCAACGCCAGCGTACCGGCGACCGTGATGTTCTTAAAACTCAAATACTGCTGAGATCAGTCCTGATGCTTGTTTAACAGCTTATTCAGCCGCTCTCGATCACCAGATGAGATCTGCTGAGCATCTTTCGCTGCTTTGCGGTTGCCACGCAGTAGCAGAAAGACAACCAGTCCAGCCAGAAGCAGTAGTGCAAATGGGCCGAACCAGAGCAAATAGGTCAGAGAGTTTACCGGTGGCTCGTACAGCACAAAGTTGCCATAGCGGGCGACCATAAAGTCCAGAATCTCTTCGTCGGTATAGCCTTCATTCAACAAACGATAAACCTGCTGACGCAGATCGGCCGCGATACCGGCATCAGAGTCGATGATGTTCTGATTCTGACATTTTGGACAACGCAGAACCGCTGCTAACTCCTGATAACGGGTACGCAGCTCATCATTTTTAAATTCGAAGGCATCGATGGTCGCCTGAGCAGCCGGAGCATAGGAAAACGCAGCGACTGTGGACAGAGCAACCAGAATAGCCAGCCACAGAGCTTTTATCTTGTTCAGCGTCATGTGTTCACCTATCTCCATTTGTTAACTTCCGGCAGTAGTTCGTTAAGCCAGGTCTGACGGTCAATCACGCCGACAAAGCGGTAACGCACGATGCCATCTTTATCAACGATATAGGTTTCCGGTGCGCCGTAAACGCCCAGATCCAGGCCAACACGGCCATCTTCATCAAAGAGGCTGAACTGGTAAGGGTCCATATATTCATCCAGCCAGCGGATCGCTTCCGGACGGGTATCCTTGTAGTTCAGGCCAAAGATTTTCAGACCACTCTCTTTAGCGATACGCACCAGCTCCGGATGCTCCTGACGAC
Organism: Oceanospirillum sp.; assembly: GCF_982874595.1. Lineage (NCBI taxonomy): Bacteria > Pseudomonadati > Pseudomonadota > Gammaproteobacteria > Oceanospirillales > Oceanospirillaceae > Oceanospirillum > Oceanospirillum sp. Next base: position 115,158 of record NZ_CEYNZH010000003.1, read on the forward strand.
AGGACACACACCAGGTCGCCCAGACATTGACCAGCGAGACGTCACCTTTCAGGGCATCTTCAGTGATCGAAGCGTTCTCATCTTTCACAGTGCTCAGATTGAAAGCAGGGAACGGCTTACCAACCAAAGCAGAGGGGAGTTCTCGGGGGTCCAGTTTCAGTCCCTGCCAGAGGAAAATCCCCATGATAAAAAAGATCACCAGCGGGATAAAAAACATCAGACGACGCTTCATACGGTAGCTCCTTCTGCGGATGAAGCGTTGTTTTTCGCTTCAGGATGAGCAATATCTTGCTTGGCTTTTACTTCACGGGCAGCCATACGACGGTAACGCTTGTCCAGAGCAGCCAACAAACCACCTAACGTCATAATCACACCACCGATCCATAACCAGCGAACATAGGGTTTGTGCTGAACTCGCATCGCCCAGGCATCACCTTCCAACGGTTCGCCCATAGCAACGTAGATATCCCGGAAGATTCCCCAGTCGATCGCCGCTTCAGTCATTACCTGGTTACGGGCGATATAACGACGCTTCTGCGGGTACATCACCGCTTCCAGATCATCATCCAGATAAACACGAATCTCAGCCTGATCAGCAGTCCAGTTCGGACCATCAACGTGTTTCACTTCTACCATCTCAAAACGGTAGTCACCGGCTTCGGCACTGCCGCCCGGCACCAGACGCACATCGCGCTCCAGAGTGTAGTTAGATACCATTGCCATACCGACAACCGTAATAGCCGCACCGATATGACCTAAGACCATGCCCCAGTAGCTGCGGCCCAGACCTTTCAGACCTGCATAGTTCCAGCCTTTGTTTTTCAGCTTCTCGTTCATATCACGCAGCTGAGTAAAGGTGATCCAGAACGCCAGCGTCATACCGATAAAGACGTAGATGTTCCATTCGCCACCGGCGATAAAGGGCAGAGCCGCACCTAAAACCAGACTCAGCACACCGGCCAGCCAGATGCGCTGCTTCAGTACTGGCCAGCCAATATCCTTCCAGCGGGATGCCGGGCCAAGGCCCATAAAGATACCCAGTACACTCATCAGAGGCACAAACACCGCATTAAAGTACGGAGGACCAACGGAAATCTTGCCCAGACCCAGTGCATCCAACAGCAGTGGATACAGCGTACCCAGCAGTACGGTCACCATCACGATAACCAACAGGATATTGTTCATCAGCAGGAAAAACTCGCGGGACATCCAGCTAAAGCCGATTTTGGCTTTTACTTCCGGTGCGCGCAGAGCATAAAGCACAAAAGAGCCACCGATACAGATCGCTAACAGCGCCAGAATGTAATAGCCGCGCTCAGGATCGGTTGCAAAAGCGTGTACCGAGGTCAGAACACCGGAACGTACCAGGAAGGTACCCAACAGACTCAGGGAGAAGGCGATAATCGCCAGCAGTACGGTCCAGTTCTTAAACACACCGCGCTTTTCGGTCACCGCCAGCGAGTGCATCAGAGCAGTGCCCACCAGCCATGGCATAAAGGAGGCGTTCTCTACCGGATCCCAGAACCACCAGCCGCCCCAGCCAAGCTCGTAGTAAGCCCACCAGCTACCCAGCGCGATACCCAGCGTCAGGAATGCCCAGGCAACCGAGGTCCATGGACGGGACCAGCGTGCCCATGCCGTATCCAGACGCCCACCAATCAAGGCAGCAATGGCAAAGGCAAATGCCACTGAGAAGCCCACATACCCCATATAGAGCATTGGCGGGTGAACAATCAGGCCAAAATCCTGCAACAGTGGGTTAAGATCACCACCATCCGACGGAAAGCTTGGCAGAAAACGATCAAAAGGGTTTGAAGTCAACAGAACAAAGGAGATAAAACCAACACTGATCATCCCCAGAACAGAGATCACCCGCGCCAGCATATCGTCGGGTAAGCTGCGACTGAAAATGGTCACCGCAAAGCTCCAGGCCGCCAGAATCCAGACCCAAAGCAGCAGGGAGCCTTCATGCCCCCCCCAGACCGCACTGATCTTATAGGCCGTTGGCAAAGCACTGTTAGAGTTATTAGCCACATAGGCTACGGAGAAGTCATCGGTGACAAAGGCATAAGCCAAAATGACCAGAGCCAGCGAGACAAAGAAAAATTGTCCCCAGACCATCGGGGAGCCGTAACTCATCCAGCCGGTCATTCTCAGCTGAGCACCTAACAAAGGAACAACAGACTGAACCAGCGCCATAACAAGCGCGAGAATCAGCGCATAGTGCCCCAGTTCAGGGAACATTAGTGCGGTCATAGTAACCTCGGTGATTTAAAAGGGTATTCTTTGCTGCTGCCGGTCCGTTACGGGAGGACTCAGGCAGATTTCAGATAGAACAAGGCCCGAATCAATCGGGCCCGCTCATTATTGCGTTATTGTGCCAGCGCAGTATTCTCGCCAGAAGCCGTTTTACCGCTGGCTTTCAGCGCTGCTTCCACTTCCGGTGGCATATAGTTTTCATCATGCTTAGCCAGAACCTCAGACGCTTCAAACTGTCCTTCGGCATTCATAGAACCCATGGTGACAATACCCTGCCCCTCACGGAACAGATCCGGCAGGATACCGCTGTATTTAACAACGACGTCATGTTTGAAATCTGTCACTGCAAACTCAACATCCAGACTATCGGGAGCACGAACGACACTGCCTTCCACGACCATGCCACCGGCGCGGATGCGCTGTCCTACAGGAGCTTCGCCCTCTGCGATCTGCGTAGGGGTGTAGAAAAGATTGATGTTTTCTGACAACGCGAATAACACCAGTCCAACAGCAACCGCTACAGCAGCAACCATAGAACTTAACAGGACCAGTTTCTTTTTACGCTTTGGATTCATGATGTTTTTTGCTCCCGGCGCAACTTACGCGCCTGCTCTTTAACCAGCTGACGTTTGTGCATAATAGGTAGCACAACATTAACCACCAGCAGTACAGCACTTAACCCATAGGCCATCCAGACATACAGTCCGTGACCACCCATATTTAAAAACTCAGAAAAAGACTCAAAATACATAACGTTTCTCAACAGATTCTTTATGAGCCGCTGCACACTGCCTCTATTCGACAAGCGGACGGCTCAGGGTTCAATCACGTTTCAATTATTCATCAGCCCTTATTGCTGAGTAATCCCTGAACCCACTGGGTACGCTTCTCACGCTCCAGAATCTCATTACGGGTACGCATCATCAGAATCACAGCAAAGAAACAGTAAAAACCGATCACCATCACCAGAAGCGGCATCCACATTTCCGCAGGCATTGCCGGTTTTTCCGTCAGTTTGAACGTGGCTGGCTGATGGAGAGTATTCCACCACTCAACGGAATACTTGATGATCGGGATATTCACCACCCCTACCAGCGACAGAATGGCACTGGCACGCGCCGCAGATTGCTTGCTGTCAAACGCGGACTGCAGAGCGATTACACCAAAATAAAGAAATAGCAGAATCAGCATTGAGGTCAGACGGGCATCCCATACCCACCAGGCTCCCCAGGTCGGCTTCCCCCACACAGCACCGGTAAAAAGAGCGATGAAGGTCATAGTAGCGCCAACAGGAGCACAAGACTTAGCAACCATATCGGCCACCTTCATCTTCCAGATCAGACCGATACCACCGGCTATCGCCATGGCAAAGAAGATAGACTGCGCCAGAATTGCCGCAGGGACATGAATATAGATAATCCGGAAACTATTTCCCTGCTGGTAATCAGCCGGAGCAAAAGCCAGCCCCCAGATAGTTCCGATCGTAATCAGAAGAACAGCGGCAGCGGCAAACCAGGGAATCCAGCGACCGGTAATCTCATAAAACCACTTTGGTGAGCCCATTCGGTGAAACCAGGCGACAAATGTTTTCCACATGATGCTTACTCAAACTCTCTTCTTTCGATTAACCATTCAGGCTGATACGCAATGCCGCACCGGCAGCCAAAGGTGCCAGAACCAGCGCTGTCATAAACATTGCGCCCATAATAGCCAGGTGACCGGCCACTGCCATTCCGTTTACCGCCGCAATAACAGAGCCGGTACCAAAGATCAGAACAGGAATATACAGCGGTAAAATCAACAAAGTCATCAGTACTCCGGTACGACGCAGCCCCACCGTTAGTGCTGCTCCGATAGCACCGACTAAACTCAGCGTAGGTGTCCCCAGCAACAGACTCAGAAACAGAATGCCAAAACCATCATCTGGCAGAAACATCATCACGCCCAGCAAGGGTGCCAGCAAGGTCAGAGGAAGGCCTGTTACCAACCAGTGGACCAGTACCTTAGACAAAACCATAACAGCTAATGGATGAGGACTGATCACTAACTGCTCCAGAGAACCATCAGCCATATCCTGCTGAAACAAACTATCCAAAGACAGCAGTGTTGCCAGTAACGCAGCAACCCAGAGTACACCAGCGGCAATCTGTGCCAGAAAGTCTGACTCAGGACTGATCCCCAACGGAAAAAGGGTCACCGCGATGGTAAAAAACAGCAAAGGATTCACGATATCTGAACGGCGACGAAACACCAGCAACAGATCCCGCTTCAGCGTGCCGGTAAACGCGCGCCAACTACTGGTCTGCACACCCTCTTCACGTCGCAAAACGCGCTGTTTTTCCTGAGCAAGTTGAGGGTTGATATCATTCGCCATCAGACTTGCTCCGTTTCAGATTGGTGACTCTGACCTAATTGAATCACGTTAAGTTCCGTCGGCAGCGAAAGATTGTGATGGGTCGTCAGAATAACCCCACCGCCCTGCTGAGCATGATCAGCAAGCAACTGCTCAATCTCCCTCACACCACCCTGATCGATCGCTGTAAATGGCTCATCCAGAATCCATAAAGGTGCCGCATGAAGAAAAAGGCGAGCAAGTGCGACCCGGCGATGCTGTCCTGCTGACAGCGTATAGCAGGGTACATCCTCAAAGCCGGTGAGTTTGACCTGAGCCAGAGCATGATAGATCTGATCGGTATCCGCAGGATGATAAAGCGACTGATACCAACGCAGGTTCTCTTCCGGGGTAAGATTATGTTTGATACCCGGCTGATGTCCGATAAAGAGCAGGTTTTCACGAAAACGATCGGGGTCATCAGAAACGCGGTGACCTTGAAAAAAAAGCTCGCCATCATAGTCTGGCAGCAAGCCAGCAAGGATACGCAGTAAGGATGTTTTGCCGGTCCCATTAGGCCCTGCAATCTGCAACACATCTCCGCAATGCAGCTTAAAATCGAGATCACTGAACAGCAACCGGTCATCCCGCTCACATGCCAGTCCCTGCCCTGATAGCAATTCTTGCACGTATCTAACCTTTTTGATGGACCTGCCGATAAAGCTTCTGTTCCCTTTCAGAGTTTGGCTATATGTTTTGGGGCAAAACATTGGTGACCCCGATGGCAAACTCAGCCTAGACTGGAACAGACCGACGAAATTTGCTGGATTGCTCTATTAGGCTATAGCCCTAGAAACCCACAAAGGTGCGCACTTTACTACGATTCAGACAGTTGCGCTACAGACCTGAATCAAGGTCTGATTCGTCATAAGCACTCATAAATATGCTGAAAAACAGGTTGTTATGCTAGAAAACGTCGCACAGACACGGATAGATCAACAGATGGCTGCACTGATGGGAGCGATCCGGGCAGCCGTCAGTGGTAATACCGGCCTGAGTCAGGGACAGACAGCACTGGCAGTTGTTCAGGTGCCCCAGAATGCAGCAGCCCAAAACCAGAACTCTGGTGGTGCTCAGCAGAACTCTGGCGGCCAGACCTCATCCGGCCAAACGGCTCAAGGCCAGGCATCTCAGCAGGGACAGGCAGGCTCTGGTCAGCCGACGACGCAAACAGCGTCTTCCCAGCCAGGTTCTGCCCAGGTTTCTGCCTCACAGTCGACTCAAACCGCGGCAACCCAAGCTTCAGCTCAGGCAACAGCCAACCAGCTGGCTGCCCTGACTCAAACCGCCCAGGCTCAAAACACCCAGTCTGCAGCTCAGGCGCTGGTTAATCAGGTTAAAGCTCAAACCGCTGCAACTATGGCTGCTGCCGTTGCCAGCGCTACATCCGCCCTGAAACCGGCAGCAAGCACCTCAATGCAAGTCAGTCCCTCCATACTTAATATAAGAACTACCGCGTCTACTCCGAATAACTCAGACTCCCAGTCCGGCACACAAGCAACATCAACTATCAAAAACGGCTCCGTCGTTCAGAGCCAAGGCCAGGCTCAGGTTCGCACTCCGCAGCAAACCCAAGCAGGCCAACAACAAGCACAATCGGGTACACAGACAGGTATTCAGCAGCAGGCTCAAATAGCTCAGCAGACAACCACAACAACCCTTAATCAGCTCCTGAACCAAACAGGCGTATCAAATAATCCAGTAAGGGTGCTGATTCCACAAACAGGGCAAAGTGTAGAGCTACCACAGCTCAAACCCTTGCCTGCCGGAACCCAGATTACACTTCGCCAGGCGGGTAGTGCTCAGGTCGACATTATTAAAGTACAGCTACCCCAGAATCAGTCTGTCGCTCAAAACCAGCAAACGACTCAGAATCCGGCGGTACAATCCAATAGCACTATCGCTAATCAGGCTGCACAGAAAGCAGCCCTTCAACAAACAGCAATGGCAGCGCTCAGAGAATCTCTCCCGGTGCAACAACCAGTGTCAGAAACACTGGGCAAAATTCAGGCCCTGCTACCGCAGCTTAGCACTGCTGTCAGGGACAATCCTGTACTGCAGCAGGCGATGCAGATTATCGACAAGACAACACTTAAACTATCTGCCGAGACCGCACCTACCGGACAGGCTGTTAAACAAAGCATCCAACGCAGCGGTGTCTTTCACGAGGCGGTTATGATGCAGGCTCTGCAACAGGCTTCAATCCCTGGCAGTGGTACACCACTTACTCCGGTGGGTGATGATCTTAAAGGGGCTTTTTTCCAGATTTTCCGTCAACTCACCCGTAGCGGCAATCAGACTGAAGGCAGCTCAGATCGGGCAACAACGAACAATGCAAAAGTCAGCGCTGAAGCTACAGCAGATGGCAAGCAAACAGTACAAAATCAGCTGGCAAGAACATTACAGGAAGGTCTTGCAAGAATCAGAAGCAATCAACTACAAAGTAGCCCCGCTACCCGAGGAGCAGAGCCTGCAACAGGTACCGCTATCCAAACAGATATTCCAATTGCTCTTAATGGGCAACTTTCCGAAGTTAAGGTCAAAATAGATCAGGAGATCTGGCCGGAAGAACAGGATCTTCAGCCCGGAGAAGAATACAAACGTCGCTGGGTGATCGATCTAAGCTTCTCGCCACCTGAATTGGGCAACCTTCACGCCCGTCTTCTGTATCAGAACGAGAAGCTGAAAACCCATCTCTGGGTTGAACAGGATGAACAATTACCCGGTGTCAGTAAGAAGCTCCATGAACTTAAAGAGCGTTTGACAGCATTAGGTATTGAGATTGAAGAGGTTCGTTGTCAGGCAGGAACACCGCAACAGCAACCTAAACCCGGCGTTCTGAACTTGAAAGCATGAGCAGACAAAATTCCATTGTGAACCCCAGATCCCAAGGCAGCAAAAAAGCCGTTGCACTGCAATATGAAGGCTATAGCACCCCTAGGGTAACCGCTAAAGGCGAGCACTTGGTCGCTGATCAGATCGTGCAGCTGGCCAGAGAACATAATATCCCCGTATACGAGGATAATAGCTTAGTTCAGGCCCTGGCTCAGGTAGAGCTTGGCGAAGAAATCCCTGAACTTCTCTATATGGCCATTGCAGAGATTATTGCTTTTATCTATCAGCTTGAACGATCCAAGGGTGGGGCTGAGAAAGTACGCAAAGAAGTACTGACCCGTCGTGATATGCTAAAAAACCGATATCAGTCATAACCAGAGTGAACAGAATCAGAACTCTTTAGCTAAAAACCAAAAAGCACCCTAGATGGGTGCTTTTGTATGGTAGGAGTGTTCGTGTGTTCTTTCCAGCAAAGTGGCAGCGTCAGAAAGTCTCCAGACTGGCGTCTGATCTCTGGCGATTCCGAAGCTCACTATGTACTAAAGCGATCAGATCCGCTTCAACACGGGCAAGACCACAGTTCTCCACAAGGTCATCAGATGTCGCTCCCATCTCAACCAAGCGAATAGCGTAGTTGTATGGCAGGCTGCCAACATCCTTCTGCTCAAGATCGGTCTGACGCTCCATCGTGTGATTGAGCTTTTTTTCAACATCCAGAAGACGCTGTCCTACACCAATAGAGCCACTGCCCATCGCATGGGTTTCATTTCGAAGCGACTGAACTAACATCTGAGTCTCGTGCTTATTGCGATCCAACAAGCGACGAAGTGTCAATACCTGCATTACGCTATAGACTGAGACCAGTATAGCGATAATAACAACAGCCCAAAGAATGAGATTTGCCAAAGAATCCTGCATAAAACACTCAAAAGCCGCAGATTAAAGCGCTGCGACTTCTGCCCACTCCTCATCACTCATCAGCTTGTTAAGCTCAACCAGAATAAGCAGCTGGTTATTCTTATTACAAACACCCTGAATAAACTTGGCGCTCTCTTCGTTACCCACATTAGGTGTTGTTTCAATCTCGGACTGACGGAGATAAACCACTTCGGATACCGAATCAACCATAATACCAACAACCTGCTGGTCAACTTCGATAATAACAATACGAGTTGAATCCGTTGTCTCAGCGGTCATCAAACCAAAGCGCTGACGGGTATCAATGACCGTGACCACGTTACCACGCAGGTTAATGATACCCAAGACATATGAAGGTGCACCCGGAACCGGTGCAATCTCTGTATAGCGAAGAACCTCCTGAACCTGCATCACATTGATGCCGTATGTTTCATCCGCCAGACGGAAGGTTACGTACTGCAGAATCGGATCATCAGATCCCGCTGCATTTTTAGCTTGAACAACATTTGCCATGCGAATGCTCCATCTAAATCGTTAGTTTTGCTTCGTCAAAACTAAGCTCTGTTCATAACCGTTTAACGGTCAATTATTCTTCATCAGCCATCAGTGCCTGCAGATCAACAGGTACTTTATCGCTATCCAGTAATCGGGCAAAAGCCGCAACATCAATCAGTGCACACATATGATCAACGACAGTACCTGCCAACCAAGGTCTTCTCCCCAGAGAAGTGCGCCACTTAACTTCGCTGGGGTCCAGTGAAATAGCTTCTGCCACCTCATGGCATGCCAAGCCCCACTCGCTATTATGGATGCGGATAGCAAAGCGGAAATCCGGCTTGTGATCATCATTAATATGTTCAGACATCACCCACTGGGCAGTATCCACCAAACCAACATTCATATTGTTAGTCCTGACAATGCCCAAGAACCAGCCCGGCTGACCAAACAGCGGCGTTGGTTCTTTTTCAAGTTTGTGTATACCACCTAATTCTGCGAGTGGAACAGCAAGTTTCAGACCTTTAACAACAAACAGCAGACACTCAAAGCGCCCCTGAGCCCAATCAGGGCGACCGTCAGTCCAGCCTTCATTTTCTTTTACTTCCAGACCTGTTTCTTCAGCAATCCGGTTATCTTGTTCAATCTCTGTCTGAATATCAGCAATAGGATCTGCAGCTGAAATCTCTGGCTCTGCGATCTCAACCTGCGGCTCCGGAGCTACCGTTTGAGGTTCTGACTCAACTTTTTCTTCAACAATCGCTTCGGTTTTAGTCTCAATTTCAGGCTCAGCAACCTTAAGCTCCGGCATAACAATAGCAGGTGCGTCCTGGAAAGCGACATCAACCTTGGGTTGATCTACCGCTGTGGACTGTTGTCTTTGGCGAATCTGAGCCGCTGCCTCTCGGGCATACTCACGAGCAGAAGGCGGAGCAAATACACGCGTACCCTCTTCGTCAGGAAAGGTACTTACTGCACCGGACTCATCAACAGCTACTTCTTCAGAAGAAGATACAGGAATCTCAATCTCTATTTGCTCTGTCTGCTCAGGGCTGGCTTTATGGGGAGCAGGTTCAGAAGACTCATCTATACTGCTCGCTTCAGGTTCGTCGTATTCGGCAACGTCCTGCAGCAACGCCTCAAGGTAGCCTTCAATCGCTTCCTGAGGAGATGAAAAGTCTTGGGAGTCGTGAGCCATTCTATTGAGCCCCCGGTTTTTGTCTGTGGTCGGTTTGCTTCTCTAAGAGGTGTTTTAGTAACACATTGTAAGCATGTACACCTCGACTCTGGGAATCCAGCATTGAAGGCGGCATTCCCGCCATGCTGGCATCCCTGAATTTGGTATCAACCGGAATCATAGAGTTCCAGATATTTTCTGGATAAGTGTTTCTCAAAAGTCGCAGACTCTGCACGGAAGCTTGCGTTCTTCGGTCATAAAGCGTTGGGACTACTGTATAAGGTAATTCATTTTTACGGGCACGAGTGACCATACTCAGCGTCCGCATCATACGCTCCAAACCTTTGATAGCCAGAAACTCAGTCTGCACAGGGATAATCAGATGCTGGGCTGATGCCAAAGCATTAATCATTAGCAGACCAAGTACAGGCGGACTATCAATCAAAACATAATCAAAACGGTTCCAAAGCAGCGCTAAAGCCCTTGAGATAACCAGCCCCATTCCCCCCTGAGCACTTACCTGGCGCTCAAGTGTAGCCAAGGCCGTCGATGCAGGTATCAACTTTAAACGATCGTGGCCGGTATCCATCAGAAGGCTTTCGGGAAGCTCTTCAGGAATATTCTTGCCCTGTTGAAAAAGATCGTAGGCACTTTTCTGCAGACCATCAGGGTCGTACTTAAAATAACTGGTCAGAGACCCATGCGGATCCAGATCAAGCAGCAGCACCTGATGCCCCTGGTCTGCCAAAAGGCCTCCAAGGGTTACGGTTGATGTTGTTTTACCAACGCCACCTTTCTGATTGGCTACTGCCCAAACATGCATGAAAGTATCCCTTATTTGCCAGTTATTATTGCTTTATCGTTTTCTACTTTAACGGGAAACATCTGTCGACAATCGGTATCCGATGTCATTCAGACTTAAAACTTCATCAGACAATCCGGCCTTTGCCACAGCCATTGGCATGCCATAAATAACCGAGCTGTCCTCATCCTGGGACCAGATAGTAGCACCATGCTCTTTCAGCATACGACATCCATCCCGGCCATCAGCACCCATACCTGTCATTATCACGCCCAGAATGTTGCCTTTAATAGCATTTGCAGCAGAGCCAAAGGTCACATCCACACATGGCTTATAGTTTAAACGTTCATCACCAGCCAAAATTCGCACACAGTTGCCACGCTTATCGACAACCATTTGCTTACCACCGGGCGCCAGCAATGCCAACCCAGGTTTTAACAGATCACCATCCTGAGCTTCTTTAACTTGGATTTTGCAAAGGCCATTCAAGCGCTCAGCAAATGCACCGGTAAATGCCGCCGGCATATGCTGAACGAGAAGCAATGGGGCAGGGAAACTTGCAGGTAATTGAGTCAGTACATTCTGAAGAGCCATAGGCCCTCCGGTAGACGTCCCAATAGCGACCAAATCAAAATGTCGTGGCTGAGGTTTACTTGGCTTAGCCGTTAAAACAGGCTTTGCGACAGAATCTTTCTTCACACCACCAGTCACGGGCGGTGACACGGGAACAGCCGGCCTATTGGCTATAGGTCGGCGAGGCTCTTGTGCACGCACTGAAGAACGACTTGCAGATGCCAATGCACCGCGGCGGCTTCGGGAAACTTCAATGACTTTTTCGCAGAGAGCTTTGGCCAATTCATCAGGCCGGCGAGAAATATCCTCGAAGTTTTTGGGTAAATAATCCACTGCACCGGCTTCCAATGCCCCAAGAGTCACACGGGCACCTTCATGTGTCAGTGAAGAAAACATTAGTACAGGCACAGGCGCCTTTTGCATAATCTCACGGACAGCAGAGATGCCATCGAGTACTGGCATCTCATAATCCATCGTGATGACATCAGGCTTAAGCTCGATCGCTTTTTCTACAGCTTCGCGACCATTACTTGCAGTACCGATTGGCTTGATACGAGCATCGGTGCTTAATAGCTCGCAAACCCGACGACGGAAAAAACCAGAATCATCGACTACTAAAACCGTAATTGGCATATCAGGTCCTTAAAACCCTATCGCGAGCTTCTGGCGTAATGTTTCAGCATACCCGGAATATCCAGAATCAGGGCTATTCGGCCATCACCAGTAATTGTCGCGCCCGCCATACCTGGCGTTCCATGCAACATCTCACCTAATGGTTTAATAACAACCTCTTCCTGACCGATTAGCTGGTCCACTACAAAGCCCACTTTTTGTGTTCCGACAGAAACAACCACAACATGAGCATTTTTCAGTTCTCGACTGACATCAGATCCATGCACCAGCCATTCTTTGAGATAGAAAAGAGGCAGTGTTTTCTCACGAATAACTAAAACTTCCTGGCCGTCAACGATGTTAGCCCGCGAAATATCAAGTTGAAAAATTTCGTTAACATTCACCAAAGGCAAAGCAAAAGTCTGCTGTCCCAACATAACCATCAGTGTAGGCATAATAGCCAGAGTCAGGGGCACCTTGATGATAATCTTGGAACCCTTACCCTCTTCTGACCAAACGTTAATGGTACCGTTCAATTGTGAAATTTTTGTTTTCACAACATCCATACCCACACCACGACCAGACACGTCTGAGATCTCTTCTTTTGTCGATAAACCCGCTGCAAAAATCAGATTGAATGCTTCCTGATCCGTAAGGCGATCGGCAGCATCCTGATCCAGCTGTCCTTTCTCCACAGCCTTATTACGCAGAACCTGAGGGTTCATCCCTGCACCATCATCACTGATAGTCAAAAGGATATGATCACCTTCCTGTTCAGCAGACAGAACAACCTCACCAACACGTGGCTTACCCTTTTGTTCACGTATTTCAGGACCTTCAATGCCATGATCAACGGCATTCCTCACCAAGTGAATCAATGGATCAGCCAAGGCTTCAACAAGGTTCTTATCCAAGTCAGTATCTTCACCGATAAGGCGCAGATTAATCTCTTTCTTCAGTTTTCGGGACAGATCCCTAACAACCCGAGGAAAACGGCCAAATACTTTTTTGATTGGCTGCATTCGGGTCTTCATAACTGATGTCTGAAGATCGGCAGTTACAACATCTAGATTTGAAACAGCCTTTGCAACCTCAGGGTCAGAGCTCTGACCACCAAGACGAACCAGTCGGTTACGAACTAAAACCAGCTCGCCAACCATATTCATGATGTCATCGAGTCGACTGGTATCAACACGGACCGTTGTCTCAGCAGCAGGAGCCGTTTCTTTCTTTGGAGCGACTTTCTTATCTGCAGCTGGGGCTGCAGGAGCTGATGCTGCTGCTTTTGCTGACACAGCAGGCTTTGAAACTGCTTGAGGAGCTTGCTCAGTTTGCTTAGCAGGTTCTTTTGAAGCTACAGTATCAGGACTAACAGGAGCCCCACCTTTACCATGCAGTTCATCCAGAAGTGCTTCAAACTCATCATCAGTAATCAGGTCATCACTACCGGAATTTGTCGTTGGAGCAGACTCCTGCTTAGGCGTATTTTCAGCGGCCGCCGGAGATGCAGGTGTTGGTGGTTGACCTGAACCATGTAACTGGTCCAGAAGTGCCTCAAACTCTTCTTCAGTAATCTCATCACTACCTGAAGCAGCATCGGTAACAGGATCACTCTTCGGTTCTGATGGGGTCGGGGCCGCTGTCGGCGCACCACCATCATGCAAAGCATCGAGTAGGGATTCAAACTCAGCATCAGTAATATCACCTTCGGCATCCTGCACCGCTGCGGCCGGAGGCTCTACAGGAGCTTCAACAGCAGGTTCAGTTGCGGGCTCGACAGGAGCCTCAACAACAGGTTCAGGCGCTGGCTCTGCAGGAGGCACGGCTTCAGACTCAGGCTGTGCAAAAAACTCAAGCTGACTAATCAATTGAGGGTCGGCACTATCCGGCATTTGGCCGGAACGAACCTCTTCAAACATCTCGTTAACCGTATCCAGTGCACTCAGTACGGTATCCATCAACTCAGGTGTTACCGAACGCTGATGTTTTCTCAACGTGTCAAAGACATTCTCAGCAACATGGCAGCAATCCACTAGCGGCGTGAGCTGGAGGAACCCCGCACCACCTTTAACCGTGTGAAAGCCACGAAAAATTGCATTCAGGAGATCAGGATCATCAGGAGACTGCTCCAGATCGACTAACTGCTCAGACAGCAATTCAAGGATTTCACCTGCTTCAATTAAGAAGTCCTGCAAAATATCCTGATCGACTTCAAAGCTCATCCATACTTCTCCTTAAAAGCCGAGACTCGATAGCAGGTCATCAACTTCATCCTGCCCGGAAACAACATCTTTCCGCTGTTCTGCATTAACAATCGGCCCCTCAGGAGCATGCGCTTCCTCAGCAACCCGATCACTGGTGTCGTGCTGAATCCCCGTAATCTGATCCACCTGACCAGCCATACAAACCAGATTTACGAGGTTTTCTTCAATTTCCTGAACAAGGGTGATCACTTTAATCAAGACCTGGCCAGTCAAATCCTGATATCCCTGAGCGAGCAGGATATCGTTAAAATTGCTGGAAAGTGTTCCTGCCTGATCTTCAGTTTCCTTCAGGAAATCATCAATTTTTCGATAAAGGTCTCTGAACTCGTCCGGTTTCATTTCCCGTCGAACCAAGCGCGCCCAATCCTGTCGCAAAGACGTTGCCTGCTCACGTAGGTGTTCAGCAACTGGAGCGCTTTCATCAACTTTATCCATCGTTTGATTGGCCGCATCCTGTGTCATTTTTATGACATAATTCAGTCGATCTGTCGCATTTGCCATTTGCGACATCTCTTCCGAAACAGGATTACCAGCACCAACATCAATATGGAAATTGGTTATAGCATCATGCAAAGCACGAGTCAGACGCCCTACTTCCAGGTACAAGTTTCGGTTTCGCTCATCATTGATACGTTGGATAAGGTTAACGGCATCGCTCAGATTACCGTTTTCCACTTTTTCCATCAGCTCAGAGGTACTTTCTTTGAGTATCTGCTCGAACTCGGTTGTTTGCTGTCCACCCGGGCTTTTCAGAGCCATAACCTGAGACCTTTATCTTAATGAATGACTTGACTGGCCAAAATTCCCAGCAGCCAATTACTGCTGTTCAATTCGTTCAAAAATCTTTTCGATTTTTTCCTTGAGAACGGCAGCCGTGAAAGGCTTAACAATATAGCCATTTACACCAGCCTGAGCCGCTGCAACAATCTGCTCACGTTTGGCCTCTGCTGTAACCATCAGAATAGGCAAATCTTTCAGTTTAGGATCAGCACGACAAGTCTTAAGCAGGTCAAAACCTGTCATACCTGGCATATTCCAATCCGTTACCAGAAAGTCAAAGTTGCCTGTTTCCAATAAAGGGATGGCGGTCAGACCGTCATCAGCCTCATGCGTATTAGTAAAACCCAAGTCACGAAGCAGGTTTTTGACGATCCGTCTCATGGTGGAAAAATCATCCACAATGAGAATCTTCATATTCTTATCCAAGGCAACCTCCACTCACCCAATTTGCCACTACTAGAATACTACAATTATTCATTTATCAAATATATATAATGTAATTACTTCCACTCAGATAAACGAGACCTTAGCCTTAAGGCTGCCTGGCTGTGTATCTGACTGACTCTTGACTCACTTACATCGAGAACCGAACCAATCTCTTTCAGATTCAAACCCTCAGTGTAATAAAGTGCCAAAACCATTTGTTCCCTCTCAGGAAGCCCAGCGATGGCATCTGCCAAAGCCCTTTGAAACGCACCACCTTCAACAGCCTCATCAGGCTCTGCCGATGTTTCATCCGCCACCTCGAAGCTACTGTCTTCGTTATCGGTTATTTCATCAAAACTGAACAGCTTAGTTCCGGCAGTGTCGCGCACATAGTGATTATACTCTTCGGCAGTAACCCCCATTTCGGCTGCTATTTCACTATCACGGGCATCACGGCCCGTCCTAGCCTCAACCTGTTTAATCGCCTCGGAAACCCTTCGGCTATTTCTGTGAACAGAGCGAGGAGCCCAATCATACCTGCGAACCTCATCAAGCATTGCACCCCGAATACGAATCGAAGCATATGTTTCAAAACTCGCACCTTTCGAGCCATCAAACTTTTGAGAGGCTTCAATAAGACCTATCATCCCCGCCTGGATCAGATCATCAAGCATAACGGTTTGGGGCAGCCGGCTTAGAAGATGCTGAGCAACTTTCTTGACCAAAGGAGCATGCTCGTCAACCAGACTGCTTGTCACTGTTTTGCCGGAATAGTACATACCTGAACTCATTACCAGAGCCATAGATAGCGACCTCCCGTCTCTATCGTTCCGGATTTTGGTTAGTTTCGTTCTTTTCAAGCAGCTCCAGAGCGTTACTCACAAGTACGCCTGAATCTCCTAGCCTCAAATCATCCGGAATCTTTTGGCCACTGGCCAAATATGCAAGAGGCAGCCTGTTATCAGCTATAAGACTGATCACCTCACCTGCACTTGTTGCTTCATCCAGCTTAGTAACAACACACCCATTCAAACCGTGTCGCCTATAGGCCTCATATGTCGATTGCAAAACCTGTTGCTGGCTGATTGCACTCAACACTAAATATTTACGAATTCTAACTGAAGCGGTCTCTAATAAGGAAAACTGCTCCCTCATATTTGGATCCTGAACACTAAGGCCAGCAGTATCAATTAAAATAAGCGCCTTGGTCTTCAATGATTTAAGCGTAGCATCCAGCGAATTTTTCTCATCGACAACGCGAACAGGAACCCCAAGAATACGACCGAAGGTCCTGAGCTGCTCATAGGCAGCAACCCGATAACAATCAGTAGTCACCAACGCCATGCTATCGGGGCCATATTTTAAAACATATCGGGCAGCCAGCTTTCCAATGCAGGTTGTTTTTCCTACACCAGTTGGCCCCATAAGAGCCACAATCCCGCCCTGATCAATAACATCTGAGCCTGTAGTCAACACTTGCGCTCGAATCTGGTCG
This sequence comes from Oceanospirillum sp., assembly GCF_982874595.1. Classification (NCBI taxonomy): domain Bacteria; kingdom Pseudomonadati; phylum Pseudomonadota; class Gammaproteobacteria; order Oceanospirillales; family Oceanospirillaceae; genus Oceanospirillum; species Oceanospirillum sp. The sequence continues at coordinate 132,186 of NZ_CEYNZH010000003.1, forward strand.
ACAGACTTTTCCCAAGCAGCCGAAAACTCAACATCATCAGCTAATGAAGCACTTTCAATAATTCTTACAGCAAAATGCTCAGAAAGCCCCATTCGACGTAGACGCTTATAAAGCATAGCCTCAACAGGCTTTCTCTCAGACATCGTCTCCTTCATTTGCTCTCGAAGAAGTTCTCTCAACCCTTGGATCTCAGACTGCATCGCTCTAATAGCTGCATCTTCTGGGCTTTTTCTGCGCCCCCGAGCCTCAAGCGTGTCAACCATAGCCTCGGCCTGATCAAACTGGCGCTCTTTTGCCTTCACCTGAAAAGCATTCTCAAGACGATCCGGTGATTGCTCACCCGACGCATTTTCAATTACATCCTTAGCTTTAGCTAACGCATCAGCCAGAGAATCGGTCAGCGCATCACTATTTTCAGGATCGATACGTTCACTGGGTTCACGAAGAATACTGGCGTCATAATCAACAGCCGTAACAATTTCAACGCCGCCAGCCACTTTGTTATTGGACAAAATAGCAGCGTCAGAACCAAACTCATCCCGAACCAACTTCATGGCTTGACGCATATCAGGAGCAAAGAAACGTTTTACTTTCATAAATACCCATATCCTTCGTTATTCCGGCAGCCATGGTGAAAGCCCCAACCAACCATACAAAATATAAGTTTATTGCTGTCCTACAGTAGCCACAATAGTAATCTGTTTATTATCAGGAATCTCCTGATACGAGAGAACATGTACCGACTGAGCACTATAGCGAACAAATCTGGCAAGAACTTGCCGTATTGGCGCCGCTACTACCAATACTGCCGGATTACCCATCATCTCCTGCTGTTGAGATACTTCTGCCAAGGACTGCTGCAATCGCTCAGCCATTGCGGGCTCAAGAATAAGATTGTCATCAACATTAGATTGAGCAGCCTGCTGAACAGATTGAAGCAAAATTTGTTCCAACTGAGGCTCCAAGGTAATAACCGGAAGGTCTGTACCCGGACCACAAATCGACTGCACGATAGAACGGGACAAAGCAATGCGCACCGCAGAGGTCATCTGACCTATATCCCGGGTAGATTGAGCAGTCTCAATTAAAGACTGCGCAATTGTGCGGAAGTCACGTATAGAAACACTCTCCTGCAGCAAACTCTGAATAATCTTCAGCAATTGATTCAAGCTTAAACAATCGGGAACCAGCTGCTCTGCCAGTTTCGGCGAATGACTTGAAAGAGCATCCATAAGATGCTGAATATCATCATGGCCAATCAATTCATGGGCATAATTCTGCATAATCTGGTTTAACTGGGTCGCGATAACCGTACTGGAGTCAACTACAGTGTAACCCAACGCCTGCGCCTCATCCCGGTCCTGTGCCTCTACCCATACGGCATCCAATCCAAATGCTGGATCTTTACCCTCAATCCCTGAAATTTCACCAAATACCTGCCCCGGGTTAATCGCCATTTCGCGGTCCGGGTAAACTTCAGCCTCGGCGACTACAACGCCTTTCAACAGAATACGATAAATAGTTGGCGACAACTCCAGATTATCCCGAATATGCACAGAAGGAACCAAAAAACCCAACTCCTGGGATAATTTTTTACGAATCCCTTTGATTCGCCCAAGCAACTGCCCACCTTGGTTTTTGTCAACCAAAGGAATCAGCCGGTAACCCACTTCAAGACCCAACAGGTCAATCATAGGCACATCACTCCACCCCAGCTCTTTTTGGTTTACTGCAGACTCATCAGGCAAAGGCATATCCGGAGCTTTTTGTTTCTGCGCCAATTCCTGCGCCACCTTTTTCTCGGTGTAGTATTTAATGGCATACGCCCCCAAACCTGCAGCAGCCGCTAAACCCAGAAAAGCTAAATGAGGCATACCAGGGATAATACCCATCAGCGCAAGAATAACAGCCGTAATTGTAAGAGCCTGAGGGGTAGCGAACATCTGCCCGCCAACCTGCTGACCAATGCTCTGATCACTATTAACACGAGTAACCATAATTGCTGCAGCAACAGAGAGAAGCAGAGAAGGAATCTGCGCCACAAGACCATCACCGATGGTAAGCAACACGTATTTCTCCAAAGCATCGGCAAACTCCAAGTCATGCTGCATGATACCGATGCCAAGACCACCGATAACATTGATCACCAAAATCAGAATACCAGCAACCGCATCACCACGAACAAACTTACTGGCACCATCCATCGCACCATAAAAATCGGCTTCATTTGCAACATCAGCACGACGCTGTTTGGCTTCCTCCTGATTAATCAAGCCCGCATTCAAGTCAGCATCAATCGCCATCTGCTTGCCCGGCATGGCATCAAGGGTAAAACGTGCACTTACTTCCGAAATACGGCCTGCACCCTTGGTGATAACCACAAAGTTGATAATCATCAGAATCAGGAAAACAACAAGACCGACGACATAATTCCCGCCAATCAGTACAGCACCAAATGCTTCGATGACTTTACCAGCAGCATCTCCACCTTCGTGCCCGTTCAGCAAAACGATACGTGTTGAAGCCACGTTCAGCGCCAGCCGGAGAAGTGTAGCAACGAGTAGAATTGTCGGGAAAACAGCAAAATCCAGAGGACGCAAGGAATACACTGCAACCAGAAGGATAATGATAGACAAGGCGATATTGAAGGTGAAAAGCATATCCAGCAGCAACACGGGCACTGGGAGCGTCATCATCCCTAGCAAAACAAGGATCAGGACAGGAATACCCAGCCCTGTTAACGGCAAACTCTTCAACCTGTTTATTATTTGAGTACGTTCCATCATTACCCTTGTTTGCTGGCATTCAAAAAAATAAAATTTTGGCTATGCTACCAACAATACTATAACAGGCAAAGCGTTAAGCAACTGCTTAAATTTCTTTACTTTTTGTACTCTGCCGGGATTTCAGGAGATGGCGTTTTCCCTGGGTGACTGGCCTTACCACTCTTCGACTGATTAAGCTGATACACATAAGCCAAGACCTGCGCTACAGCCATGTATAATCCTTCCGGAATAATGTCCCCTATCTCAGTGCTGTAATAGATAGCTCGGGATAAAGGCGGGATCTGCAAAATAGGGATATCATTTGCTTCCGCAATTTCACGAATTTTCATCGCCAACTCGTCACCACCTTTAGCCAGAAGCTCCGGTGCGCCAAATTCTCCGCTTTCATCATACTTTAGCGCCACAGCATAATGCGTCGGGTTGGTGATAATCACATCAGCCTTGGGGACATCAGACATCATCCTGCGATTAGCCATTTCGCGTTGCAACTGACGGATTCGCCCCTTCACTTCAGGCTTACCCTCAGTATTTTTCATCTCATCCTTTACTTCCTGAAGCGTCATTTTCATCTTCTCGTTGTACTGATGAAGCTGAAAAGGAACATCAATAAGCACAATCAGGATAAGTGAAGAACTAATCCAAATAGCTACCCAGGCAAGGATCTCAACCATACGCCCGAAAGCATATTCCGGAGCCATCCATGCCAAGTAGGGCAACTCCATCCGATAGGCAAGAAAAACGAGCACTGCGGAAACACCCACCACGGCAACTTTAGCAATGGACTTTAAAAGCTCAACTAAGGAGTTGATTGAGAATAAACGCTTGATACCTTCGATAGGATTAAGACGGCTAAACTTCGGAGCGAGCGCCTGAGTACTGAAATTCCATCCACCAAGAGAAATCGGCGCTATCAAGGCAGCCAAAACCAGCACCGCCATTGTCGGCAGCATACCTACCAAACTCTCTTTAGCCGAATGAGTCAAATGGCGAAACATCCCTTGAGTATCAAACAAGTCACCACGGGATATGGAGAAGTTATAGCGAAACACTTCCAACAGAGATTCCGCAATAATAGGGCCCAGCAGGAGTAGGGCAGCCGCTGCAACAAGTGTTAGCAACATTGTATTCAGGTCTTTCGACCTGGGAACATCGCCTTTTTCTCTCGCTTCCTGAATTCGTTTGGGGGTGGGGTCTTCGGTTTTCTCCTGACCGTCTTCGTTCTCTTTCGCCATTACGCCCTCGACTCAATCCAGTCATTAAGAAACGATAACCCATACTCAAAAACATTTTCAAAATGCGGTGTTAAGGTTGTCAGACCGATCCAGGCGATCAACAAACTAAAGGTCATCATAAAAGGAAAACCAAGAGAAAAAATATTCAGCTGCGGGGCTGCCCGGGTCACGATCCCCAACCCTGCCTGCACCATTAAAAGAGCTGTAACACCAGGGATAACAATAAGAAAGGCAGCCGCGAACATCCACCCGCCAAGGTTTACCAATTCCCAAAAAAACTCACGATCAATACCCGAAATACCGATAGGAATTAAGCGAAAGCTATCGGCCAGAATCTGTATCAGGGCAAGATGGCCGTTCATGGTGACAAAAAGAAGGTTAGCGCCGATGACTAAAAACTGAGCCACAACTGTTGTGTTAACCCCATTGGCCGGATCTGCCATAGAAGCAAAACCAAGACCGGCCTGCATCGCATACATTTGTCCAGCCAGGGCGAAAACCTGATAAACAATCTGGACGACAAACGCAAAGGCAACACCAATCAAAACCTGCTGACCTATAACCAAAAATGCTTCAATCGAAATCAGATCGATTTGTGGGACTTCTGGCACCATGGGCAGGATTGCCAGCGTCACCACCATAGAAAATAGCAAGCGAATATTAGCTGGCAGGGTCTGCGACCCCAACAAAGGCACTGCCATGAAAAAACCGGCAACACGAAAAAACGGCCAAAGGAATCCTCCAACCCACTGCACAATCATTGCATCAGTGATCTGAGCCGGCATAGCGCTAACCTATGAGAAAGGGGATATTAGCGTACAAACGGGTAGCAAACTCTACCAAAGAGCGAACCATCCAGGGCCCGGCAATAACTATGGCCAATAAGGTGGCAAATAGCCTTGGTAAAAAGCTTAGAGTTTGCTCGTTAATCTGGGTTGCCGCCTGAAACACACTGATAATCAGACCAACTATCAGACTTGGTACCACCATAACAGCAACAATGATCATGATCAGAAACATTGCTTCGCGAAGAATATCAACGACTACGGAAGGTGTCATAGCTAACCCGCTCCAAAACTCGAGGCCAACGTTCCCATGACCAAAGCCCAGCCATCAATCAAGACAAAAAGCATAATTTTAAAAGGTAGCGAGATAATGATTGGAGATAACATCATCATACCCATAGCCATCAGAATACTGGCAATAACCAGGTCGATCACCAGAAACGGAATAAAAACAATAAAGCCAATCTGAAAGGCTGTTTTAAGCTCGCTCGTCATAAAGGCTGGAACAAGGACACTAAATGGAATGTCATCTGTCGATTTAATAATGTCATAACCAGCAATACGGGCGAAAAGATCAACATGATCCTCTCGTGTCTGGGCCAGCATAAATTCAGTGACAGGCTTTCGCGCTAACTGGACGGCCTCTAAAGCTGTAACTTCTTCAGAGAGATAAGGTTGTAATGCGTTAACATTCACCTCCTCCCAAACCGGCGTCATGATGAAAAAAGTCAGAAAAAGAGCGAGACCAATCAGAATCTGGTTTGAGGGAGACTGCTGCAAGCCGACGGCTTGTCTCAAAATAGCAAAAACGATGATAATGCGAGTAAAGGAGGTCATCATAATCAGCGCTGCCGGTATAAAGGTCAACGCCGTCATGATGGCAAGGATCTGAATGGTCACTGTATAGCTCTGAGAACCATCCTCACCAGTCACTAACGTTAGGGCAGGAATGCCAGGCTCAGCGTAAACAGCTGAGCTAGCAGTAAGCCCCAAAACAAAAAGCAATAGAAAACGCAGCATCAACTCTCTTCCCTATTCCCTGCGAAACCCTGCAATATTTTACCAAAACGGCGATCAGATACAGATGAAGACTCAACAGTAACGATCACTGGCTCAGAAAATACATGCAGACAATTAATACCTTCCGCAGAAACCCCCAAAACCATTTGAGTGCCTGCGACATCAACCAGCATCAATCTCTCCTTACTACCCAACGGTAATGTTGAAAGAACCTGCATATGTTTTGTACTACCCCTTGCCGCACCAGGCGCAAATCGCTTCACCAGCCAAGCCAACGCGAAGATGAGAACCAGTACAATAGCCAGTGAAAAAGCAACATCCTCAATTCCGGTGGTCGGGTTCCCGGAAGCGAAAGCCGATACTTTTTTTTCCTGAGCTTCAGAAACAGTTTGAGCCCGCAATTGCGAGCTCAAACCGAATCCTAAAAGAACAATCAGACTTCCGACTGATTGATGCCACATATTTTGGGCGTATCTTTTTAGATTTAGCAAAACAGAATCCATTAACGCAATTTACGGATACGCTCAGAAGGACTCACAACATCAGTCAGACGGATACCGAATTTTTCGTTCACCATCACAACCTCACCATGCGCAATCAGAGTTCCATTAACCTTTACATCCAACGGCTCACCTGCAAGACGATCCAGCTCAATAACAGAACCTTGGTTCAACTGCAGCAGGTTTCGGATTGCAATCTCAGTACTACCCACCTCCATCGCGATGGTGACTGGGATATCCATGATAACATCCAGATTAGGATTATCATCATCCATACTGGGAACGCTATCATCTTCCAGATACTCAAGAGGGGCTGTTTCAATATCGTCTTCAGAAAGGCCTTCATCAACAGACTCTTGCTCAGAAAGGGCCGCAGCCCATTCATCTTCACCAGAGTCTTCAGTAGCACCTTGTTCATCCATCGCGGCAGCCCAATCGTCATCAGCGGACTCCGAACCAGTCTGTTCATCCATTGCCGCAGCCCAATCGTCACCCATCTCTTCCGGGTTCAGTTCATTATTTTCGTCACTCATAACTCACCGTCAGTCCTGTTGTTAACGCTGCAGCTTAACCTGCTCTACAATTTTTAGTGCTAAATTTTCACCGGATCGACCGAGCTTACACTTGAAGGTCGGTACATTATTGGCGAGAAGAGTTACATGCTCCGGCATTTCAACAGGGATAATATCTCCTGCTTCAAGCCCCATAATCTCACCAAGATTGATCTGACGTTCCACCACTTTCACATTCAGAGGGATATTCGCTTCCATCACATCCTGACGTAACGCGCGAACCCAGCGTTCATCTACGTCATCAACATCACTTTGCACACCGGAATCAAGCTCTTCACGAACAGGCTCTATCATGGAATAAGGGATAGTGATATGCATATCACCACCGCCACCATCAAGCTCCACATGGAAAGTGCTGACTACGACCACTTCACTTGGGCTCACAATATTAGCCATCGAAGGGTTAACTTCGAAGCCAATATACTCAAAATTAAGAGGTAGCACGGTACTCCAGGCTTCTTTCAGGTCAACAAAAACCTGTTCAAGAACCTTTTGAACAATCCGAATTTCAGTTGGTGTAAATTCACGACCTTCGATTTTGGCATGACGTCCATCACCGCCAAAGAAGTTATCAACCAGTTTAAAAACAAGCTTTGCATCCAATACAAATAACGCAGAACCGCGCAAAGGACGCATTTTCACCAAGTTCAAACTGGTGGGTACAAACAGAGTATGTACGTACTCACCAAATTTCATAATCTGCACACCTCCGGCCGTCACATGAGAACTGCGACGCAAGAGGTTGAACAAACTGATACGGGTATAACGGGCAAAACGCTCGTTAATCATCTCAAGAGTCGGCATCCGGCCACGGACAATCCTGTCTTGGCTGGTTATGTCATACGACTGAACATCCCCGCCATCAGCATCATCGTCGCCACCTGCAGGAAGATCATCATCTTCTACGCCATGCAGAAGGACATCAATTTCATCTTGAGAGAGTAAATCCTGCATAAAAAATCCGCCCTTACTGCATTACGAGATTGGTGAACAGCACCTGATCGATGGTTTCACCGTTTCCGTACTTAGCCAATACATCCTGAACAGCCTGAGTTGCAGCCTGACGCATCTCTTCTTTCCCTTCAGGGGTCTGAATACTTTCAAAGTCCTGTTTAGCAAATAATTGATTCAGGTTGTTACGAATCACTGGAGAATGCTGTGACACCTGAGCAACAGCAGATTCAGACTGAGCTTTAACTGCAACATAAACCTGCATGAAACGCTGTTTACGGCCAGCATTAAAGTTGATAACAAATGCTGGTTCCATTTCATAATATACAGAGTTGCTCGGAGTAATCTGCGGCCCGGAAGGAACGCTTACCTGTTCAGCAACATCCCCCATGCCCGGGACCTTGCCAAGGAAAAAAAGAGTCCCACCAACAGCGGCAGCAATCGAAAGCAAGACAACAGTCACAATAATAATGATGGTTTTCTTATTGCTTTTTTTCTGTTCGTTTAAGTCTTCCATTTCCAGCCTCTTGCTTTCAATTGATTGATGCTTTTACAAAAATTTGTGACACATTTTGGCATAGGATAATGCAAGCCCTAGGCAAAGTAGTCAACTAGTCCTATGCCGGATTGAGTCACGCCACCCGTAACTACACCGTCATCGGAGCCTGAATGCTCCCCCTCAAGACTGTTCTTTCCATCTGAAGCCCCTCCAGAGGAAGCAAAAGCCGCTTCAGAATTATCAGACAACGATTGGTCCGAAACATCAACCTGACCAAGGTTCACACCAGCCCCCTCCATCATCTCCCTAAGCTTGTTTACCTGAGCTTCGAGAGCTTCACGAACATTAGGATTAGGGCTATGGAACTGAATCGTGGTTGCATCTCCGGATACCCGCACCCTGACCTCAAGACTACCTAAGTCTGGCGGATCCAAACGAATTTCAGCTGTCTGAATACCCTTAGAACGCATCATCATTATGCGCTCATTCAGGGCTTCAGTGGCCCCCGGCTGCCCAGGTAACCCTCTGAGGACGGGCAACTGAGGCAAGTTCTGAGGTTGAGTGCTGAGGGCCGCTCTTTGAGCCAATCCCTGAAGGCCTTCAGCACCACTAACAGGATTACCTGAGGCTGCGCCGAAACCTGCAGCACCAAGCAGATTAGAACCACCCCCATCTTTTAACAAGACACCTGAAAAACCTGATGTTTTGCCAGACACTTCCGCAGCTTTATGTGCAAGTAGCTGTTCAAACAAACGCTCTTTGTCAAAACCTGCCTCTGCACCTTTGCTACTCCCCTGTTCCTGAAGAAGCCGAGATACCAGACTACCTGTCTGCTGAGATGAATTTGCTTCTGCTTTGAGAACATCAGCAAAACGCGGTGCAGCATCTTGCTGAAGCCTGTTATTTATCGCAACTGACAAACGCGCAATAACATCAGCCTGAACACCTAAATCTTTTAACTGGGAACTCAACTCCGACTCTGGCTGTACCACCTGCTGCAAGAGAGCGAGAAACGCTTCAGGATCATTAAGCAACGCGTCAAACTTCTCTCCTGACAGGAGATCATTATCTTCCATCAGTTTTTTTAGGTCATCTAGCGAAACACCTTCCGATTCAAGAACCCGTTCCAACTTCGCCAGAAATTCTTCGCCTGTTAGTTCACCCGACTTAAGATCAGCGAGAAGTGCACTAAGCTCCTTCTCAGTTAAAGGAGATAAAGCGACTTCAGTAACATCTGTACCAGTCACAGGATGACCTTCAGAATCCGACTGATCTGCACCGGCCACAGGATGACCTTCAGAATCCGACTGATCTACCCTGCTCACAGACTGACCTTCAGAATCCGACTGATCTGCCCCATTAGCTTTTGTATCAGGGCCGTCCTCGGCAGAACTCACCTCAGATCCAGATGAATCTTTCTCCTGATCTGCAGCAAATTCAGACTCACGTTGAGAGTTAGTCGAATGATTATCTTCGGAAGCATCAACAGCAGAATCGTCATGATTCGACACATGTGATTCCACCTTGTTTTTTTCCGATTCAGCAGCGCTATCTGAATGATCAATCTGCGACTGATGAACTTTTTCTGGAACTTCTTTGCCGTTTTGCGGAACAGCATTGCCTTTAACTTCTGCTTTAGTGGCAGCAACATCCTGTTTAGGTAAGCTATCTTTCCTTGAGGTTTGGGCAACCGATGCCGATGCACTCTTAAGAGCGACATCAAACATAGCCTGATTACTGCTGCCTTGCTTTCGCTTTGGAACAGCCGAACCGGAGGCGGGCAATAGGTCGAGAACTGTTTGTGACTGACTGACACCCATCTTGTAACCTCTCTGTTTAATCCTAATTTCAAAACAGCAAAGGTTGTGCCAGATTAAAAGTCTGAAGAAGATTTTCTTCGAAGGTAGGCTTGAGCAGCAAACTCATCCAACGCTTTTTGCTCATGTTTATCAGCTTCTGCAGCTTCTTGGCGCTCTGCTTTATCAACCAAGCTCTCAAAAGCTTTCAGTTTTCCACGCGTTTTAAACCAATACTGCTGGACCTGATCAATTTGCTGCTCTAATTCTGCAATATGCCCCACTTGTTGGTTTGCCGCATCACTGAGTTTATCCATAAACCCGAAGTAGGTCCTTAAGGTCGCGCCATTAATTCCGGACCGACCTGTCTCAATAATTTTTTCATGATACTCAAGCTCATACTCAAGCAATTGCTTCCGCTTGAGCTCTTCGCTGGAAATCTTAGTATTCAGATACCCAAGAGCATTAGCCGCATCTTGCTCTTTCTTTTCGGCCATCGTCATGATGTTTTTAAGTCGCTGCGAACGCTTCATCAGCTAGCCACCTGCTGCTCCTGCCCTTGAGTCACATTATTCAATGCCTGGTACATCTGCTGGTAACTGGAAACAATATCAACATTTTCCCGTAGACCTTGCTGCAGGAACTGCTTGATACCAGGTATAAGTGCAATAGCCTGATCAACAGCAGGATCACTGCCAGCATTATAAGCACCAACCGTGATAAGGTCTTTATTTTGCTGGTAGAGCGCGTAAAGCTGCTTAACCGAATAGGCGAGCTTCAGATGATCTTCTGATACAACCTGAGGCATCACACGACTGATCGAAGCCTCTACATCAATCGCGGGATAATGTCCCTCTTCGGCAAGTCGGCGGGAAAGCACAATATGACCATCTAGAATCGCTCGGGTAGCATCTGCTATAGGATCCTGCTGATCATCACCTTCCGTCAAAACTGTATAGAAGGCTGTAATGGACCCACCAGCCCCCTCATTACCATTGCCAGCTCGCTCAACAAGCTGTGGAATCTTGGCAAATACGGAAGGTGGATAACCTTTTGTTGCCGGTGGTTCTCCGACAGCTAAAGCAATTTCACGCTGCGCCTGTGCAAAACGAGTAAGTGAATCCATCAGCAGAAGAACTTTCTTTCCCTGATCTCGGAAATACTCAGCAATACTCGTTGTTAACATCGCAGCACGCAAACGCATCAGAGGTGCATCGTCTGCTGGCGACGCAACAACGACAGAGCGGGACATACCTTCATGACCAAGAATTTCTTCAATAAATTCTTTAACCTCGCGCCCCCTTTCACCAACAAGACCAACCACGATAATGTCAGCCTCTGTGAAACGAGTCATCATACCAAGCAACATACTTTTGCCCACACCACTACCAGCAAAAAGCCCAATACGCTGCCCCTGGCCCACTGTAAACAGAGAATTGATCGCCTTGATCCCGACATCCAACGTCTCTTTGATCGGTTTTCGAGCCAAGGGGTTAATAATTTTGCCATGAAGACTTGTAGTGTCCTTTGCACTAATCAAACCCTTTCCATCTAACGGCTCACCAATACCATTAAGAACACGCCCAAGAAGCTCAGGACCAACAGGTATATTCAGAGCCTTATCATTTGGAATTACCCGACCACCGGACTTTAACCCTTCTGCAACACCAACAGGCATCAGAAAGGTTCTTTCTGAGGCAAAGCCAACAACCTCCGCCTCCACAAAGCCACCACTTGCCGTTTCAACATTACAATAGCTGCCAACCGGCATATCACAACCAACAGCTTCCAGTGTCAGTCCTACCATTCGGATGAGGCGACCCTCGGTCCTGATTCGAGGCTGAATTCTTTCTTCAGGTTTATATTGCTGAAGCCTTTGCGCCAGATTATCCATAAAAGACTCTCACCAACTCTATTGCTCCGACTCAGCAATCACATCATCAGAAATCTCAGGCTCAGAAGGGGAAGCAGAAGCATATCGCTTCGCCACGACTTGCTGAAGCAAGTCTTCAAGACGAGTCTCGATAGTGCTATCAATCAAAGAACTAAGTGTCTCCACCCGACACCCTCCTCGCGTAATACTTTCATCAGAAAAGACCTGCCACGGGTCAATCTGCTTACTCGCCTGCTCATGAGCCAACTCATAATCATCAGGATTTACGAAAACCCGGATACGCTCGCTATTTCTTGGCAAAGCTGCAAGAGACTCCTGAATAATCTGTGTTATGACAGATGAATTGACACTCAATTCCTTGCGGGTAATCAAGGTTACCAAGTGACTCAGGAGGTCATACAAAACAACTTCCAGCTCTTCATGTTGAACCGCGATCGGCTCATGCAGCAACGCAAGCATACTGTTGAGGCGAGAGAGAATATCGTTAACTTCTCTCTCGCCCTGCTGCATACCATCGGTATAACCTTTATCTGAACCTTCCTCGTAACCCTCAGCCTTACCTTTGAGAAAGCCATCTTCTCGTCCCTGCTCAAAGCCATCCAGCCGCCCTTGCTCCATGCCTTCGGCATAGGCTTCGTCATAGGCCTGCTTTCGAATCGCCTCAACTTCTTCGAGAGTAGGAAGATGAATCTCTTCCTCAACCTCGTCGTCAGGGTCAACAATTTCATCAGAGATTTTTCCCGGCCCTAAACTACGAAGGGAGATACCGGTTAAGTCCGGCATCTCCCAACGCTCAAAGGCTTCAATCTCTTCACTCGACCATTGATGTCGTTTATCCAGAGACATAGCATCCACTCACATATGACCTTGAGGTCAAAGATTTACACCATTTGGTCGGCACCACCGCCAAGGGTGATTTCACCGTCTTCAGCCAAACGCCTAGCAATCGCCAGAATCTCTTTCTGAGACTGCTCAACTTCACTAACACGCACCGGACCTTTAGCTTCAAGGTCATCCCGCAGCAGCTCACTGGCACGTTTAGACATATTTTTGAAGATCTTTTCCTGTACCCGTGTATCCGCTCCTTTAAGAGCAAGTACCAAGCTATCAGGATTCACTTCACGAAGCAGAACTTGAACATCGCGATCATCAATATCAACAAGGTTATCGAAGACAAACATCAGATCTTCAATCTCTTCACCCAGCTGCTCATCAACCTCCTTGATCGCTTCCATAAGCTCGCCTTCAAGAGCACTTTCAAGGTTATTCATAATATTAGCAGCAACCTTAACGCCACCCATGCTGGTTGTTTGAGTACCTGTGCTACCGGAAAACTGCTTCTCAAGGATATCATTCAACTCCTGAAGCGCCTGAGGCTGGACAGACTCCAGAGAAGCCACCCGCAAAATGACATCAAGACGAACTTTGGAGTCGAAAAAGGCTAGAACTTCAGCCGACTGATCTGAGTCCAGGTAAGAAAGTACGATAGCCTGAATCTGAGGGTGCTCATAGCGAATAATGTCGGCAATCGCACGCGGCTCCATCCATTTTAGAGTATCAAGACCCGTGGTATTACCCCCCAAAAGAATACGGTCAATCAACCCGTTAGCTTTATCTTCACCCAAGGCCTCTGTCAACATACGACGGATATAACTGTCAGCCCCCACACCAAGCCCAGTCACATTGCCCGCAGACTCCAGAAACTCAGACAAAACTTCTTCAACCTGATCTTTGGAAACATGCTGCATTTGAGACATCGCCATACCAACCTTCTGAACCTCTTTGGGTCCCATATGGCGAAGGATTTGAGCTGCGTCAGACTCACCCAGCGTCATCAGCAAAATAGCCGCACGCTGAACAGAGCTCAGGCTTTGATATTCATCATCACTCATCAGAGATCACCCACTGCCTTACAACTTGTGCCACACGACCCGGATCTTCAGCAATCATTGCGCGGATAGCATTCAATTGACGTTCATATGCTTCATTCGGCCCTGCAAGCAGAGGGTCATCTGCAGCCGATAAAGTAACTTGGTCATCCCCCAAATCTTCAAGAGGGGTCAGCATCTCATCTTCTGCATCAGCTCCATCACCAGCATCTCGAGCAGTTGCAAGACTTCGCAGGATAGGGCGCAGCACACCAAAAATAAGAATCAGAACAAATAGCCCGGCAAGAACCTGCTTAGCAATTTCCCAGAACCATGGTTCCTGATAGAAAGGCAGTTTTTCAATCAGATCGCCACCACCATCTGCGAATGGCGAGTTGACTACGTTAACACTGTCGCCCCGAAGTGCATTAAAACCAACGGCATCTCGCACAAGGACCTCAAGACGCTTGATTTCATTTTCATCCCACGCACGACGAACAACCTCGCCACTGGCGGGATCTCGAATAATAATGTCGTCAACGACTACAGCAACAGTTAACCGGTCAACGCGACCTAAATTATTTCTGGAATAACTTACTGTTCTGTCTAACTCGAAATTCCGGGTAGCCTGCTTTCGGCTGTTTAAAGGCGATGTGTTAATCGGATTTCCGTTCTCATCAACTGCTTGTTCAGGGACATCAGTTGGGGTAGGCGGCTGATTCGAAAGAGCACCAGGGATGCCGCCCTGATTAAGATCGCCGACTCTTTGCTCATTAAGTACTTGCTCACTACGGAGCGCAGGCAGGTCAGGATTATAAATTTCTTCTGTTTGTTCGGTTTGAGTAAAATCTACCTCAGCAGATACTGCGGCCTGATAGCGGCCAGGGCCAAGCACTGGCTCAAGAATACTGCGAACACGTTCAGTGAGTACGCGCTCCAATTTCCGAGAATACTCAAACTGACGCTGAATCTGCTTATCAGATTCCTTTGTTTCGGACTGAGATAACAAGCGACCACGCTGATCCACAATCGTTACATCTTTAGGATCAAGCTCAGCAACACTGGTTGCTACAAGATTGACAATGGCATTTGCTTGGCTAGCATCAAGCGCAGCGCCACTATTAAGATTCAGAAAAACAGAAGCAGAAGGTTTACGATAATCCCGGACAAAAACAGATTGTTTAGGCATCGCCAAATGAACACGAGCACCTCGAACAGGTTGCAAACTGGAGATCGTTCGAGCTAACTCCCCCTCAAGGCTACGGCGATAACGAGCCGACTCCATAAACTGGCTTGTACCTAGCCCTTGCTCCTGATCTAACAACTCGTAACCCACAGTATTAGAACGAGCAACATCAGAAGCCGCTATTTTCATTCGTGCTTCATAAATACGATTAGACAAGACAAGAAGGGCCCCCGACTGGGGATCGACTTTATAACCAATTCCATTACGCTCAAGAATCTCAACGACGGCCGGGGAATCATACTCGCCAATACTACTCAGCAAGGGTCGATAATCTTCTTCCTGAGACCAGAGCACAACTGCAAAACCGATGGCAATACTCGCCGCAAAACCCGCAAGAAGACCTAACTGGCGCATCATATCAAGATTATTAAAGCCTGCCATAGCACCAGAGAACCCTCCCCGACTGGCGGATGGGTCAGTAGTTACTTGAGGCTCGGCGGTACGCTCAGACACTGCCTTTGAATCATCAGCGACTTCGTTACTAGCTTCAGCTGAAGAGTTATCCATTCATCACATTCCTAAATCCGATAGATACAGATCAATCAATACGTCATTACACAGGCATCCGCATAATTTCCTGGTATGCGGATACGAGCTTGTTGCGAACCTGACTCATCGCTTCGAAGGCTACGGTTGATTTTTGTGAAGCAATCATCACCTGAGTAATATCTATTTCAGGGTCACCCATCTCATAAGACTCACGAAGTGCACTTGCCGTTTTTTGCGTTTCGTTAACTTTGTCAATTGCAGCCTTAAGCATTTCGGAAAAATCCGGAGCATCAACAGCTTTTACGCTATGAGACTCACCTGCTGGCTTTACAGAAGGAGCAACACGGCTTACCTGATGAATTTCAGACTGCATAGATCGAATTTGATCCAGCACACCTGATATATCAGCTCTATCAACCATGACCCACCTCATTAATAATTAAAATATGAACGACAATCCGCTAATTCTATATCGGACAACCCATTCAATACCAGCCTAAGACTTAGGCAATTTCAATTTCCCTTTCAACATTTATGCCACTATCACGCATCTTTGCCATTTTATATCTTAATGTTCGCGGACTGATACCCAGCCTTTCTGCTGCTTTATTTTTACGCCCGCGACACTCTTTCAGGACAGCAATAATCATCTGAAACTCCTTCATTTGAAGATCATCTCCCAAAGAGCTTGTAGTACTAGTAGGCACAACAGAATCCAAGGAAGGGGATACAAAGGAGGCTTCAGGTACTTCCGGTGTCAGGCAAATATTATCCGCTACAGCCATAGGTTCTATGCAAAGGTCTGCCGCCTCAACAACCGGCCCCATTTGTAAAATCAAAGCACGCTGTACGACATTCTCAAGCTCACGGACGTTACCAGGCCAAGTGTAAACCTGAAGAGCCTCTTTGGCGCTATCAGACAGCACCACAGTAGAGCGATTCATTTTGCCAGCATGCTTTGCAAAAAGCTTTTCAGCCAAAGGCACGATATCATCAACCCGTTCACGCAGCGGGGCCAAGGTTACAGGAAAAACATTAAGGCGATAATAAAGATCCTCTCTGAACCGACCTTCAGCGATGTAGTCACGCATATTACGGTTCGTTGTTGCAATAACACGAACATCAAGTTTTATAACCTTGCGCCCACCCACACGCTCAACTTCTTGCTCTTGCAATACACGGAGCAATTTAGACTGGAGATCAACAGCCATCTCGGAGATCTCATCCAGAAGAAGCGTACCGCCATTAGCTTGCTCAAACTTACCCGGCGCGCTGGAGTGAGCCCCGGTAAAAGCACCTTTTTCATGACCAAACAGGGTAGCTTCAAGCATAGTTTCCGGGATTGCAGCGCAATTAATAGCCACAAATGGTTTATCTGCTCGTTGAGAGTGCCGATGAATGTATTGAGCGATTACCTCTTTACCCGATCCGCTTTCGCCTGCAATAAGAACAGTGGAATCTGTAACAGCAACCCTCTTGGCCAAACCAAAAGCCTGGCGACTTTTATCGCTTGCCATTATGGGCTCATCAGATTTGACAGAACCTCTACCGATACAATACTTATCAATCAGCTCGACAAGTTTAGATGGCTCAAAAGGCTTAACCAGATAGTCAACAGCTCCTTGACGCATCGCATCAACAGCATTGGCAATCGAACCATAAGCGGTAATCAGGAGAAAATTTAACCCCGGATATTTAGCAACCACATGCTCCAACAGCTGATGGCCATCAATTCCTGGCATATTGACATCCGAGACAACCATATCAAAGGCTTCCTGTGCCAGCTTAACGATTGCTGACTCTCCGCAATCAGAATCCTTTACTTCATACCCCGCCAACTCAAGAGTATCAACCAAAGCTTCTCTGAGATCTGCATCATCCTCAACAACCAGCAGCTTTCCTTTATGCATAATGACTATCCACCAACACCAATTACAGGCAATGAAATAACGAAACTTGAACCCTTACCCAGTTCTGACTCAACGCTCAAGCTTCCTTTATGAGCCCCGACAACAGATTGGGCAATAGCTAAGCCTAAGCCAGTACCCTGACTTTTGGTAGTAAAAAACGGTTCTAAAATCTTTTCAAGCTGCTCAGAAGGAATACCGGGACCATTATCACAAACGGCAACGGTTAAAGAACAACCTTCATCCGATGCAAAAGAGACATCAATTTTCTTCGCACCCGCCTGAACTGCGTTGTTAACTAAATTCAGAATAGCCCCTGATAACGATTCACAATGGCCAAGTAGCGTCCCGCCACCCGATGAAAAAATACTTACATCGACTCCCGAAGCCATAGCAACACTTTCAGTCTCGGCCCGAACCAATCCAGTCAGCACCTCTATAGAAAAAGGCTCAGCCACTGTCGAGCCACCACGGGCAAACTGAAGCATATCACCAATCTGCTGCTCAAGATTTTGTAACCGGTCAACAAGCTTGCCAGAGAACTTGACACGCTTCTCCTCCGGCAACCTCCCAGCCTGAAGGTGGCCGGCATAAAGCATTGCAGCGGAAAGAGGAGTTCGTATCTGATGAGCCAGCGAAGCGACCATGCGGCCCATTTCAGTTAATCGCTCACCTCTGCTTACCTGCTCCTGCAACCGACGGGTTTCCGTCATGTCATTGATGACAATCATCTGACCCGGCTCCTTCTCGAGGGAACGGGTTGAAATAGAAACCAGACGACCATCCTTTAAAGAGATCTCATACCCATCCCCCTGTCGCGGTGAAAAGCAACGTTCAATAACATCCACCCAAGTATCGCCAATCAAATCGCCCGTCAAAAGATCACAAGCGGTAGGGTTCGCACTACTGACACGACCATTACCATCAATAACCACAACCCCAACTGGCAACAAAAACAGTAGATGCTCAAGCTTTTCAGCGACCTGCTGCTTTTTTGTTAACTCTTCGGTCCGCTCCCTCTTAGCCTCTTCAAGTTCAGAGGTCAACGAAGCAATTTTAGACTGCAGCTGATCGTATGAGCTCGTCAGTTGCTCAGATAGAGCAGAAAATTCGAGAAAAGCGGCTTGTAACTCTTCGGCAGAAGCGCTCATGTTAAATCCTATACATTAAACTACAGGCTGACAGGTACGAGTATTGAGCAGACTATATTATCAGACTCAACATTTCAGCTTTCCAGCATCTTGTATCAGCAAGAGACAATAGTGTAACAATACGCAACAACGAGGTAATTAAAAAAACGATACAACTGTATAAAACCCAAATAAATCAATTTGCTTAGACATGGCTACCAAAGGCTGGCAAAGCGTCATAACAACAAGGCCTCTTCATCTGGCTATGTTTTTAGCTTTGGTTTAGAGTTTGCATAATTAGCTGCTTGCGGCCTGTCAAAGCTTTCAAATTTACACTTCGAGGTCATCAGGAAATGTTCACCGATAAAACTTTGCTTATCACTGGTGGTACTGGCTCTTTCGGTAACACTTTTGTCCCCATGACTCTAGAAAAATACAATCCCAAAAAAATCATCATCTTCTCACGTGATGAGATGAAACAATGGGAAATGGCCAAGAATTATCAGAATGATCCTCGTGTACGCTTTTTTATCGGAGATGTTCGTGACCGTGATCGCTTATATCGTGCACTGGATGGCGTTGACTATGTCGTCCATGCTGCCGCCACTAAAATTGTACCAACCGCAGAATATAACCCTTTTGAATGCATTAAGACCAATATCGATGGTGCCATGAATCTTATCGACGCCTGTATTGATAAGAAAGTAGAAGGGGTTGTTGCACTATCTACTGACAAGGCCTGCAGCCCTATCAACCTCTATGGGGCAACAAAACTTGCTTCCGACAAACTCTTTGTTGCCGGCAACCACTATGCTGGCGGCAAAGGTACTCGCTTCTCTGTGGTGCGTTACGGCAATGTAATGGGCTCACGAGGTTCCGTGATTCCCTTCTTTATGTCGATCAAAGATAAGGGTGTATTACCCATCACTGATGACCGCATGACCCGCTTTATGATTTCCCTGGAAGAAGGCGTAGAACTGGTTTGGCATGCCTTTGAAGATATGGTTGGTGGCGAGATTTATGTGAAAAAGATCCCATCCATGAAGGTCACAGATCTGGCCCGCGTTGTCGCTCCAGACGCAAAACAAGAAGTTGTCGGTATCCGTCCCGGTGAAAAGCTGCACGAACAGATGATTGGAGCTGAGGATGCTCACTTTACTTACGAATATCAGGAGCATTATAAAATCCTACCTCAAATCAACGACTGGGATAAAGATGCTAACCGCATTAAAGATGGCATAAGAGTTGACGAAGGCTTCATTTATGCCAGCGACAATAACACCGAGTGGATGACTGACGCTGAGCTGCAGGCATGGATTGATAACAACCGAGAAAAAATCGGAAAAATTTGATGATCCCATACGGCAAACAGGCTATTAGCCAAGCGGATATCGATACAGTTCTAGAAGTACTTCAATCTGACTTTCTCACTCAGGGCCCGAAAACCCCTCAGTTTGAACAGATCGTTGCGAACAAGGTTGGAGCCAAGCACGCTCTGGCTGTGAACAGTGCGACAAGCGCCTTACATATTGCCTGTCTGGCATTGGGACTCAGTGAAGGCGATTGGCTCTGGACCACTCCGGTAACCTTTGTTGCTTCGGCAAACTGCGGCTTATACTGCGGGGCCCAAGTAGACTTTGTCGATATTGATCCAAGGACCTACAACCTATGCCCGCAAGCACTGGAAACCAAGCTTATTGCTGCCGAACGCTGCGGTAAACTCCCCAAAGTACTGGTTGCAGTCCATCTCTGTGGACAGCCCTGTGATATGCAGTCAATTCATGCTCTGTCACAGCGCTACGGCTTCAAAGTGATTGAAGATGCCTCTCATGCGATCGGGGGCCAGTATAAAGGCAACTATATCGGAAACAGCCGTTATAGCGACATTACAGTATTCAGTTTCCATCCGGTGAAAATCATTACAACCGCTGAGGGCGGTATGGCACTAACGAATGATGACCGACTCGCGGAAAAAATGAACCTGTACCGCAGTCATGGCGTCACCAGAGACCAGAACCTGATGACCCACGAATCCGACGGCCCCTGGTATTATCAACAGGTCACCCTAGGCTTTAACTACCGCATGACCGAACTCCAGGCTGCACTTGGCATCAGTCAGATGGAGAGATTGGATGATTTTATCGCCAAGCGCCACTTACTGGCCAAGCGTTATAACGAGCTACTGCAGGATCTGCCATTAACACTCCCCTGGCAACATCCGGACAGCTATTCGGGGCTACATCTTTACGTAATCAGGCTACAGTTGAACAGAATTGATAAAACACACCGTCAAGTATTTGAAGCACTGCGAGAGCAAGGCATCGGTGTCAATCTGCATTACATTCCAGTGCACACTCAACCCTATTACCAACAGATGGGCTTTGAAGCGGGTGATTACCCTCAGGCGGAACAGTATTACCGAGAAGCGATCAGCCTGCCAATGTTCCAGGGACTGACAGAAGTGAAGCAGGATCAGGTGGTGCTGACGCTGAAAAAGATCCTTGAGGGGAATCAGTGATGCGTGTTGCTATTATTCCTGCCCGGGGCGGCAGCAAGCGTATCCCCCGGAAAAACATTAAAGACTTTTGCGGCAAGCCTATGATCGCCTGGTCCATTGAAGCCGCCAAAGCCAGTGGCTGCTTTGATAAGATCATCGTATCAACGGATGATTCCGATATTGCCGAAACTGCAAAAAACTGGGGAGCAGAGGTTCCCTTTATGCGCCCGGCAGAACTGTCTGATGACTACACAGGTACGCTGCCGGTGATCCGGCATGCTGTAGCTTGGTTGCAGACGCATGGGACTCCGGTTGAATCTGCCTGCTGTCTGTATGCCACAGCCCCCTTTATTTGCCCCAAGGACCTGGTACAAGGCATACATCAAATGCAAACAGATGACTGCAGTTATGCCTTTTCAGTGACGAGCTACCCCTTCCCTATTCAACGTGCAATTCGCCTAACAGGTAATGGTCGTGTATCGATGTTTAGTCCGGAACACTTCACAACCCGTTCTCAGGATCTGGAAGAAGCCTGGCATGATGCCGGTCAGTTTTACTGGGGAACAGCTGCGGCCTGGCTGGCAGAGAAACCTCTTTTTGCCGAAGAATCAGTACCCGTAATACTTCCTCGTCACCGGGTACAGGATATTGATACTCAGGAAGACTGGATACGTGCTGAGTGGCTGTTCAAGGCGATGCAAGCAAGCTCGGAGACGTCATGAAAATCGCCTTCCGGGCCGACGCCTCAATACAGATCGGTACTGGCCATGTGATGCGCTGCCTGACTCTGGCAACAGAACTACAGCAGCGAGGCCACAACTGCCGCTTTATCTGCCGGGAGCATCCGGGACATCTTAGCGACTTTATTGCTGATAAAGGCTTTGCGATTGATCTGCTGCCGGCACCTGCGTCTGATACAGATACATCTGACTTGAGCTGGAATACTCATGCGCCCTGGCTGGGTGTTTTATGGCAGGAGGATGCCGAGCAAACGGAAAGCCTGTTGAAAGAACAACCCGTTGATTGGCTGATCGTAGATCACTACGCCCTTGATACCAACTGGGAACAGCAGCTGTCCGCCGTAACCTCGAAAATTATGGTAATTGATGATCTGGCAGACCGGGACCATCTGTGCCACCTGCTACTGGATCAGACCTATGGCCGCAGTATAGAAGACTATAAAACACGGGCACCTGGGCATTGTCAGGTGTTATGCGGCTCCCAATTTGCCCTGTTACGGCCGGAGTTTGCCCATTGGCGTAAGTACAGTCTGAAGCGGCGTCAGCAACCAGAGCTGAAACAATTACTTGTGAACATGGGCGGCGTTGATAAAGATAATGTTACCGGACAGGTGCTAGACGCTCTGCGCGAAAGCGAACTCCCACTCGATTGCCGGATTGTTGTCGTGATGGGGGCAACAGCTCCCTGGCTTGAGCAGGTCAGACAACAGGCCGAGACCCTGTGCTGGCACATCGAGATTAGGGTTGGTGTCAGCAATATGGCACAACTGATGGCCTATAGCGATCTGGCTATTGGTGCTGCTGGTGCTACCTCGTGGGAGAGATGCTGCTTGGGCCTGCCGAGCATTATGATCGTTTTAGCTGAGAACCAGAAAAAAATCGCATTCAAGCTTGCAGAGTCTCAGGCTGCGTTAATCATGCAATCTACGTTCAAGAATAGTGACCTGACAAACCTCATTTATACCGCTCAAATCAATCAAAGAACTCTTGTTCAAAATACTCAAGCGGTATGTGATGGTCAGGGGGTAATGCGAGTAGCAGAACAACTGGATAAAACAAAATGAATATCAGCTTTTTATGCAGTAATACGCAACATCCCGTGAATGAATATTTACAGCATTGGATCAACCTAAACAAACACAATCACCAGGTTGAATTAGTGCGAGATAAAAATGAGTTAACTGGTGGGGAGTTACTCTTTTTGATCTCCTGTTCACAGATCATAGATTCGCAAGACAGGGCCAAATATTCACATACACTGGTCCTTCATGCTAGTGACTTGCCCAGAGGCCGGGGCTGGAGCCCTTATATTTGGGAGATAATCAATGGTGCGAATAAGATCACAGTGACGCTACTGGAAGCTGAAGATGAAATTGACAGCGGCCGTGTCTGGGGGAAAAGACAACTGCCTTTAACTCCTGATATGCTGTGGTATGAGATAAATGCCCAACTCTTTGCTGCTGAGCTTGAACTAGTTGATTATGCTATAGCGAATTACAGCACTATTAAACCTGAGGAACAAACATCAACAATCGAACCTAGCTACTACCCTAAGCGTACCCCCAAGGACAGTCAAATCGACCCTCAAAAAAGCATAGCCGAACAATTTAATACCATCAGAGTATGTGACCCTAAGCGCTTCCCTGCTTATTTTGAGCTCCATGGACAGCGTTACAATATCATTTTGGAGAAAGTAAATGACGACTCAACTGGTCATTGATGGTCGCGTGATTAGCGCAGAGACTGCGCCCTACATTATTGCCGAGATGTCAGCAAATCATAATGGCAACTTAGACACCGCGTTGCGTATCATTGAAGAAGCTAAAAAATCCGGTGCTGATGCCTTAAAAATCCAAACCTATACTCCCGACACCATAACACTCGATTCCAGTCTGCCGGACTTCCAGATTAAAGGTGGGCTTTGGGATGGCAAGACACTGTACGAACTCTATAAGTGGGCACATACCCCTTGGGAATGGCATAAACCGCTATTTGAGCACGCTCAAAAAGTCGGCATCACAATTTTTAGCTCTCCGTTCGATACGACAGCCGTTGATTTTTTGGAAGACCTAAATACTCCTGCGTACAAAATTGCATCATTCGAAGCGATTGATTTACCGCTGATTAAGTACGTAGCAGCAACTGGCAAGCCAATGATTATATCAACAGGTATGGCAAACGCAGATGAAATTCAGGAAGCTATTGAGGCTGCAAAAGAAGGCGGATGTACCGAACTTGCTATTCTGCACTGTGTAAGCAGCTATCCAGCACCTGCAGAGGATTATAATCTGAGAACCCTTCTCGATATGAAGCAACGTTTTGGCCTTGTGGCAGGATTGTCAGATCATACTCTCGATAATACGACAGCAATTACCAGCGTCGCTATGGGTGCATCAATTATTGAGAAACACTTCACCCTTGATCGCTCTGCTGGAGGTCCTGATGATAGCTTCTCACTTGAACCAGAAGAATTGAAAGCTTTATGTCGGGATACAAAAATAGCTTGGCAAGCCTTAGGCCAGGTAGACTACGGGCGTAAATCCAGTGAGCAGGGTAACATTCAGTTCAGAAGGTCTCTCTATTTTGTGAAAGATATGGAGGCTGGAGAGATAATCTCAGCAGAATGTATTCGGAGTGTGAGGCCTGGATATGGACTTGCTCCGAAGGAATCGCAAAATATTCAAGGCAAGAGGCTTAAAACATCAGTTAAAGCCAATACTCCCGTCAGCCTGAATGTTTTCCACAATTAATAAAAAAGCCGGACATAATGATATGGTCGGCTTATACGAGGGTGTTCATAGTTCTGTGTCACCCATTACTTACAGATCCACGTAACCGTCG